>JAFQLG010000084.1 GCA_017414605.1 Clostridia bacterium | reverse complement strand
GTTAAGCAGTGTTGCTGAATAACTATGGCCTTTGGGACATATAAACCAATACTTTTTGTTGTTACTTCCAGCCATGACTTGATCTGGAGTGATGCCGTTTTTCTCAACATCAAATTCTTTTGCTATTTCAGGATTTGTAGATTGCAAATCATTGTGTCCTCTCAAAAACGTTTTGTGGCTACATGCTCCACATCCAGTGTTCATTTTGATTCTATGATGCAGCGTTGTACTATAAGAATGTCCATTAGGGCATAACCACCAAACTTCCTTCTTGCAACTTTTGGTGATTTCTTTCATAGAAAAAGCGTTCTTTTCCTTATCAAATTCTTCTATTAAATCGAGTCGATCATTTTCGATGCACCATGTTTCTAAATCGTTATACCCAACTAACACCCTTCTCCCAGCGCAAATTGGACATCCTTTACCGTTCGACCTATTGGCAATAGTGGCATCGAAAGAATGTCTGTTGGTACAAATCCACCAGACTTTTTTGCCACTGTGACTTGTTATTTCGTTGGGCTTAAAACCCAATTCATTATTCTTTTCCCAATTCCATTCAGCCATAAGTTGAGCATTATCGCTCACATATTGTTTTTCTTTCTTTTCAGCCATAACGCCCTCCTTGCAAGTATGAAGAAAGCCGCAGAGTTTCCCCTGCGGCTTCGATTGCGGTCAAAACCGCGATTTTGGTCGAAGTGACAGGACTCGAACCTGCAGCATCTAGCTCCCAAAGCTAGCGCGCTACCAATTGCGCCACACCTCGATTTTATATATTCAATTTTTTAATTTTGCGCAATTGTCCGCTTGTCCCTCTTTGAACGCGCGCGCTATCCTGTTGCAACTAAGGCTCCTTTTCGCTCCGCTCAAGCTCGCCAAGTTGCTGCCACTCCTTTTGCCTCGCTTTATCCGCCACCGGCGGCGCTTCGGCAACGTCCCCAACTGCTCCACACCTCGATAGAATATTTAGTTTTTATCGCGCTCAATTATTATAGCAAACAAAAGACGGATTGTCAAGTGCCGCGGCATTTAATTTTTGAATTTATCCGTCAAATGCTTTTTCACTTAAAAACCTTCTCATATCCATTTTTTGCAATTCATATAAAGCGTGAAAATCGCCAAAATATTAACAGCCCCATTTTTTCGGGCAAATATGTGCGGCGCAAAAGCTACCGCACGTCCAAAATCTATTTTTAACAATCGGTTGTTCGACTAGTCGTCGCGCCTCCGAGAGAAAGGCTGGAACATGGTAACGATAATAGATAGAATCGCTCTTATTCTCACCGTTATCGGCGCTCTCAACTGGGGTAGCATAGGTCTTTTCAATTTTGACCTCGTTGCTTGGATCTGCGGCGGACCTATGTCCGTGGTAAGCAGAGTTATCTATACGATAGTTGCTCTTGCGGGTATTTGGTGCATTACTCTCATTTTCCGCGCAAGAGAAAGCTTTGACGCGATCGGAGAGAGCTGATCTTAATATACAACATTCTTAATTTCCTCGGGGCAGCGGGCTTTGGTTCGTCTGCCCTTTTTTACATAAAAATATCGCACGCTTGTATAAACTCACATTTGGGGGCGGAAAATAGGTGTGTACCCAAGCACGCGTCGCTCCTTATGACCCAAAGGCAGCATGCGTGCAACGGAACGTTTACACAAGGAGGAAAGAATGTTGGAAAATTTCAAAGAAAGCAAATTTGCAAAAAAGGTTAAGGAATTGTCCAAAAACGGCGGCGTGGTAGTTACCTTTGTCTGCCTCTTGCTTGCGCTAACGGTTATTTTGTCGGTAACCATTGCAACAAACCGCGCAAAGCAACAGTATGAGGAGGAGGCAACCAAAAAGCCCCAGGGTAATCAGCAGACCACAGCTACGCCCGACAATGAAGGAACAGAGGGAACCGTTAACGCTCCCTCTCACAACGAAACGGAATCCCGTCCCACCTCGGCAGAGGTTGAGGAGTTTGAGCTGTCCTTACCCGCAAGCGGCGTTATCGCCAAGGGACACGATGCAACCATTCAGGTCTGGAGCGAAACCATGGGCGATTATCGCGTGCACTTGGGCGTTGATATTCAGACCGCGGAGGGCGCTCCCGTTTACGCGGCTGCGGACGGTAAGGTAGCAAAGGTGTGGGATGACGCACTTATGGGTCGTTGCGTTGCCATCGCACACGAGGGTGAAACCTACACGTTCTACAAGAATCTTGATAAGACTCTTGCCGCAGGAATTGAAGAGGGAAAGACCGTTGAGTGCGGTCAGCAGATAGGCAAGGTTGGAAACACCGCCATTTCGGAGCTCGCCGATGAGCCTCACCTGCACCTTGAAATGACTGTAAACGGACTTGCCGTTGACCCCAGAGATTATTTCTCGGACGAGGCAAAGCAGTCCTTACAGCAGGGTAGCAACTACGAGGACAGCGCGGATAAATAAAAATATGGGAGAGCTTGCGCTCTCCCTTGTTTTTTACATATTGACTAAACGTTATTTTTCAAAGAGTTAAAAATCGGGCCAAACCCTCTATCTCTCCTTATCCCCAAACATTGAAAGGTTTTGAAGGATTGGGGGAGGTGCAGGAGGGGGAAAGGAAACCTTTTCCCCAAAAGTTTCCTTTTCCCCTCCTGCAATTCTCACACCATCATACTATACCCTGAGCCATCATAGCCTCGGCGACCTTCTTAAAGCCTGCAAGGTTTGCGCCCTTGCAGAGATCGTAGCCGTAGCCGTACTCAGCGGCAGCTGCTGCTGCGTTATCGTGAATATTGGACATAATCGTCTTAAGCTTTTCGTCAACCTCCTCGGCGGACCAAGAAAGCCTCATGCTGTTCTGGCTCATTTCAAGCGCAGAAACGGCAACGCCGCCTGCGTTAACTGCCTTTGAGGGAGCAACTACGAGTCCGTTATCCTGAATGTACTTAAGCGCCTCGTTGGAGGTAGGCATATTGGAAACCTCTATGTAATACTTAACTCCGTTTGCAACTATTCTTTCAGCCTCAGCCATACCGACCTCGTTCTGAGTAGCGCAGGGCATCATAATATCCGCCTTAAGACCCCAAGGCTTTTCACCCTTGAAGAAGGGAACGCCAAATTTATCGGCATAATCCTGCACCTTGTTTCTGCCTGATGCGCGCATCGCAAGCATATAGTTGATCTTTTCTTCGGTGCAAACGCCATTCTCATCGAAAACGTAGCCGTCAGGACCTGAAATTGCTATTACCTTTGCGCCGAGCTCGGTTGCTTTCTTTACAGCTCCCCAGGCAACGTTACCGAAGCCCGAAACAACTACAGTCTTGCCCTCAAGAGTGTCGCCCTCGTGCTCAAGCACCTTTTTAGCAAAATATACCGCACCAAAGCCTGTTGCCTCGGGACGAATAAGCGAGCCGCCGTAAGACAGGCCTTTACCCGTCAACACGCCGTTTTCAAACGCACCGCGCAACTTTTTATACTGACCGAAAAGATATCCTATCTCGCGCGCTCCAACACCAATATCGCCTGCGGGAACGTCCACGTTAGGACCGATATGGCGATAAAGCTCGCTCATAAAGCTCTGGCAGAAGCGCATTATCTCTCCGTCGCTCTTGCCCGAGGGGTCAAAGTCCGCGCCTCCCTTTCCTCCTCCGATAGGCAGGGAAGTAAGGCTGTTCTTGAGTATCTGCTCAAGACCCAGGAACTTCATAACCGAAAGGTTAACTGTGGGGTGGAAGCGGAAGCCGCCCTTGTAGGGGCCTATTGCGCTGTTGAACTGTACGCGATAACCCTTATTAACGTGTACCTTTCCGTTATCGTCAACCCACGGAACGCGGAAACTGATAGTTCTCTCGGGCTCAACGAATCGCTCGAGAAGACCTGCCGCCTCGTACTCGGGATGCTTGTCAAAAATAGGAGCCAAAGACTCAAGGATCTCGGTTGCCGCCTGATGAAATTCGGGCTCGCCCGGGTTTCTCTTAATAAGGTCGGCAAGAACGTTTTGTACATACTGTGACATGATTTTTAGTTTCCTTTCAAAAACAGGAGATTGAGCAAATCTTGCAACACGAAAAAGATAATCTTTCAACAAAATTCGCTTTATGTTGACAATTATACCACACTTGTTTGCGATGTGCAAGAGATTTAATGAAAAATTGCATATTTTTTGCAAAAAACATGCGCGGCATAACAGTTGTATGCCGCGTCAAAATAAAATATTCGTCAAAGCGGCAAAAAGCCGATTCTTCAGGTCAGACCTCTTTCATGCAAAAGTCGAGTAAAAAATGCTGTGGGGGATTATCCTCAAAGTTCAATACGTAATTCAAGCGCATCGCCCCTTCCGACAAAAGCCGGTTGTCAACGGCGCGAGTTTCAACGTATATCTTTAAGGGGATAAAGGGAGTATTATAGGTGCAAACGTGCATCTTGCCCGCCTCAAAGGAGAGATAGGTGCGAACCGCGCCCTCTTTTATCATAGAAACAAGTCCCCCGTGATCCGGGTGGAAGATTATTTTACAAGTCGCGCGGAGCTGCTCATCGTCCTCATTTTCGGGATATTCTATTACTACCAGGCCCCGATCGTTAACCGTAAGGGTTGCCTCGGTGCAAAGCTCCATTTCGCTTACACCTTCGTCGCCGATAAGTTCTTCAAGGTCGGCAGTGGGAGCATCACTTTCAATTATTTTTTGAATAAGACAGGCTATCTCGGCAGGTGGAGCTTTCATCTCCTCGGGATCGATGATAAAGGTTTTAACCGTTAGCGATACCGCCTTTTTCTCTCCCTTGTTTATGATCATCATATGTGGTCCTTTCTTGTCAAGCAGGTGGAGAAGCCTCAAACAAGACTCCTCCACCAAACTGATCTTAATATTCTGCGTTGCCAACCGTTCTGGGATAGGGCAGGACGTCACGAATGTTGGAAACACCCGTGAGATACATAATAATTCTCTCAAATCCAAGGCCAAAGCCCGCATGCTTTGTGCCGCCGTACTTGCGCAGATTTACGTACCACCAATAGTCCTCTTCGCGAAGTCCGCATTCTTCCATTCTCTTAAGGAGAAGATCAAGTCTTTCCTCTCTCTGCGAGCCGCCAATTATCTCACCGACACCGGGAACGAGAAGGTCCATTGCGGCAACGGTTTTGCCGTCGTCATTCTGTCGCATATAGAATGCCTTTATCTCCTTGGGATAGTCGATAAGGAATATGGGCTTTTTATATACCTGCTCGGTGAGGTAGCGCTCGTGCTCGGTCTGGAGGTCAACACCCCAGTAAACGGGGAATTTGAAGTCAGCGCCCGACTTTTCGAGTATCTCAATAGCCTCGGTATAGGTTACCTTTGCATAATCGGAGTCACGAAGCGCGGTAAGACGCGCAAGCAAGCCTTTGTCAACAAAGCTGTTGAAGAACTGAAGCTCTGCCTGGCAGTTTGTCATAACGTGGTTGATGATGTATTTGATCATATCCCACGCCAGCTCCATGTCGTCGTTGAGGTCTGCAAAAGCTATCTCGGGCTCTATCATCCAGAATTCTGCCGCGTGGCGCGCGGTGTTGGAATTCTCTGCGCGGAAGGTAGGACCAAAGGTATAGATGTTACCAAATGCCATAGCATAAGTTTCGCCCTCAAGCTGACCCGAAACGGTGAGGTTTGCGCTCTTGCCAAAGAAGTCCTGTGACCAGTCTATCTGGCCGTTCTCGGTCTTGGGAGGGTTGTCCATATCAAGCGTTGTAACGCGGAACATCTCTCCTGCGCCTTCAGCATCCGAACCCGTGATAATGGGCGTGTGAACGTAAACAAAGCCTCTCTGGTTGAAGAAGGAGTGAATGGCAAAAGCCACCTCGCTTCTCACTCTGAAAACGGCAGAGAAGAGGTTCGTGCGGGGGCGGAGATATGCCTGCTCGCGCAAGAATTCAACCGAGTGGCGCTTGGGCTGGAGGGGATAGTCGGGCGTGCTCGTGCCTTCTATCTCAACCTTTGTTGCCTTGAGCTCAAAGGGCTGCTTTGCCTCAGGCGTGAGGGTAAGGATACCCGTAACTATAAGGGCCGCGCCAACGTTCTGGGAAGCGATCGTGTCATAGTTGTCGATCTTATCTCTCTCAAAAACCACCTGAACGCTCTTGAAATAAGAGCCGTCGTTAAGGTCAATAAAGCCGAAAGCCTTGCTATCGCGCAGGTTTCTGACCCAACCGCCAACCGTTATCTCGCGCCCGCCAAACGTCGCGGAATCCGCATAAATATCTTTAATAAGTGTTCTTTTCATCTTTAATTCCTCGTCTTGTTTCATATAAACATTATTATATATCCTTTTTTGCCAAAAATCAATAGCAATTTTCAACTTTTGCTTTATTTTGGAATAATTATTGAAAAATGTGTCCGAAATTCTTGATAAAAATTTCAAATGTGGTATAATGGAATAAAGATATATCCGATTTTTCAAAGGGGGGCTTGACTTGAACGTAAAGGAAATGTCAACGGGAGCGCTGGCTTATCTTGGCGACTCGGTAATAGAGTTGCGCGTGCGTCAGCTTCTTGTCGGCCGCGGAATATCGGGCTCCGGAGAACTTAATCGCGCATCGCTTGAGTTTGTAACCGCGCCCCGTCAGGCGGCGGCAATGATGAAAATCGTCTGCATTCTGACTGATGAGGAGACGGCAATATACAAGCGCGGCAGAAATATGTCGGGCGGCAACGTTCCCAAAAGCGCAACCATGTCGGAATATCGCACCGCAACGGGAATGGAAACGCTTTTCGGATATCTTCACATAACGGGGCAGATATCGCGCGCTGATGAGCTTTTCCGCCTTGCATTTGAGCTGTAAAAATAAAAATTCAAAATACGGAGAATGAAAAATGAGCAATCCTAAGATCAAATTTACTATTCGCGGCTTTGGTGAGATCATCGCCGAGCTTTATCCCGAAAAGGCACCCGAAACAGTTAAAAACTTTTTGTCGCTCGTAGAGCGCGGATTTTTTGAGGGACTTATATTTCATCGCGTTATCGCAGGCTTCATGATCCAGGGCGGCGGCTTTAACGAGAGCTTTGAGCAGCAGAGAGCAACGGCCATAAAGGGCGAGTTTATCGCAAACGGCTTTATGTCAAATGACCTTCGCCACACGCGCGGCGTGCTTTCCATGGCTCGTACAATGGATCCAAACTCCGCATCCTCGCAGTTCTTCATTATGCATCGCGACGCGCCTCATCTGGACGCGCAGTATGCGGGATTTGGCAAGGTAATTGAGGGAATCGAGGTCGTGGATAAGATCGCCAACGTTAAAACGGGCAGCCACGGCTGGTACGACGATGTGCCTCGCGTTCCCGTTGTTATTGAATCGGTGGTGGTTGTGGAATGAAACGACCCAGAATCGTATCAACGGTAATTATTTCAATATTGGTGCTGATAAACCTGTTTATTTTTACCACAAGACTTATGCCGCTTGATCTTCAAGCCTTTATAGGCAGCCCTCTGCCCGAGGATCCCGACGGCATAACTCTGCTCTGGACGGGACTTGCTGCAGGCGTTGCCATGCTGACTTTTATCGGCTGGGCGGCAGCTATCGCGCTGACATATGCGATATGTCTTATCTTCACGATAAAGAACAGGCGCTCGTCGCTTAAAGCCGTGCGCATCATAAATTTGGTGCTTGACGTGGCAAACGTGTTTTTGATAGTTGCGCCGATAGTCAGGATATACACCTGGTAGAAATCAAAACAACTACATAAAAGCAGATCTCCGCTGTATAAAAACAGCGGAGATCTTTGTTTTGCGACACGTTTTTGTCTTATTTGACATATTATGGTATTGAGGCAGCTCAAATTTGGGCAAGCCTTATTACAAATAGGAGAATACAATGGCAACCTTTACTAATCAGGCAACGCTGACTTATAGAAACACCGTTGTCAATTCAAACGTGGTGACGGGCGAGATCCTCGGATCTATTGCAGTCACTAAAAATTCGATATTGCCTACGTACGGGTATAACGACACCGTAACGTACGTGGTAAGCATAACCAACTCGGGAACCGCGGAGGTGGCGGGGCTCACGGTTACCGATGACCTGGGCACCTATGCCTTTGGGGCAGGCACGCTGACCCCCTTGACTTACGTTGAGGGCTCGGTCAACTATTACGTTAACGGCACCCTTCAGCCCGCGCCCGCTGTTGCGATAGGCAGCTCGCTTGTGATATCAGACGTTTCGGTTCCCGCGGCGGGCAACGCACTGATAATATATCAGGCAACCGCAAACGAGTTTGCTCCGCTGGCGGCAGGCGGCACTATAGTAAATACCGCAACCGTTGCGGGAATGGGCTCGCAGTCAGCTTCCGACTCTGCAACCGTTGAGGTAACACAGGATCCCGACCTCGCTATCACCAAGGGCTTGAACCCTGCAGTCATAAGCGAAAACGGTCAGCTGACCTATACCTTCACCGTGCTTAACTACGGCAACACCGCGGCTGTGGCAACTGATAACGTCGTTATCGCGGATAATTTTGAGCCTATTCTCAATATCTCTGCGGTGACCTATAACGGCACAGCTTGGACCGAGGGCGTTCAGTACACCTACGACGAGGCAACGGGTGCATTTGCAACCGTTGCAGGACAGATAACCGTACCTGCGGCAACTTATACGCAGGACGCGGTAACGGGCGCATTTGCGGTTACTCCCGGAGAGGCTATCGTTACGGTTACGGGAACGGTTTAAGTTTTGCTTAGCAATAAAAATTGGGCTTTCGTTTTCGCGAAAGCCCTTATTTTGTTTAATTATCAGCCGAACAGCTTTGCCTCGTAAACTCCGTCTGCAATGAGCTTTTTGAAGGACTCGATAACGTAATCCTTGTCCTCCTTGTAGGTAACGCCAAACCATTTGTCCGTGGTCTTTAATACCTTAACCGTTGCCGTGCCGTCACGGAGCATACCGCCAATAACGGTGGGGAGCAGGTACTCTGCTTTCATTTCATTTCCGTGCTCGGAAAGGAACTCGATAAATCCACTCTCAAGTCTATCTATAAACGCGGGGGTGAATGCCCACATGTTCATAGAAACGAGTGACTCGGGGTCGATAGGCGTCTTTGTACCGTCCTTTTCTTCAACGTATGCTCCGCCGTTTGCATCCTTGTAAATATTAGAGGTTTCAACTATTGATGCAAGCATGCCGTTCTCATCCGTTGTGCAGACGCCGCGGGTTACCGCGCCGTTGTCGGAAAGTGTATTTCCGAGAATAAAGCCGGGCATAGCGATATCGAGAACTTCGGTTGCCTCGATGTCCATATGGTTCACGAGATAGTCGTGCATCTTAACGTAAGCGTCCTTGCCGTAATAGTCGTCGGCATTGATTACCATTGCGGGCGTATCAACTATTCCCTTGCAGGCAAGAACCGCGTGTCCCGTGCCCCAAGGCTTTGTTCTACCCTCGGGATTCTTATATCCGCCGGGGAGATTTTCAACCTCCTGGAATGCATAGGCACAGGGGCATATTTTTTCTATTCTGTTTCCTATTATTTCGCGGAAATCCGCCTCAAGATCCTTGCGGATTATGAATACCACCTTGTTAAAGCCCGCCTCGAGCGCATCGTGAATGGAATAGTCCATAATTATCTCGCCGGAGGGCCCAACGGGTGCTAATTGCTTGATACCGCCACCAAAGCGCGAGCCAATGCCCGCCGCCATAATAATAAGAGTTGTTTCCATAGTTTGCTCCTTTCAAAAGCTATATCTCAATGTTTTTTATCTCTTAGTTTCCCATATTTTCGGGTAGCTTTTCGCCACCGAGAACGTGAAAATGCACGTGTTTAACGCTCTGACAGCCGTCCTCACCTACGTTGGTGATAACTCGGTAGCCATTGGTCAGTCCGCACTCTGCCGCAACCTTGGGAATTGCCTCAAAAACGGAGGCGATGTGTTTTACGTTGTCGGCATTTACCGCATCTGCGGATTCAATATGTGACTTTGGCACGACCAAAACGTGTGTGGGAGCCTGAGGGTTTATATCGCGAAAAGCGTACACGTTTTCGTCCTCATAGACCTTGCCGGAGGGGATCTCTCCCGCAATTATTTTACAAAACAGACAGGACATTTTTTCTCCTTTTAGACCAAAAAGTATTTACAAAAGCTTGTGCTTCTGCTATAATTATTTTACACCCTTATTTTATCACTAAATCGCGCGGGTGTCAATCACTAAAAAGGATTTATTATGCCAAAACTTGAGGATTTGTGGTCGCATCTCGCCCAAACGGATAAAAAGGTCGTTATGTACGGCATGGGTAACGGAGCCGATAAAATCCTATCCGTTTGTGCCGAGCGCGGCATTGAAATATGTGACTTTTTTGCAAGCGATGATTTTGTTCGCGGACATAGCTTTCGCGGAAAGCGCGTTCTGTCTTATTCCGAGGCGAAAGAGAAGTATGGCAAGGATAATATGATCGTTCTTCTATCCTTTGCATCAAGTCTTGATGACGTGCTTGAAAACGTATATAGGATAGCCGAGGAGTGCGAGCTTTATGCTCCTGACGTTCCCGTTTGCGGAACGGAGCTTTTCGATGCCGAGTTTTATGAGCGGAACGAGCAGAAAATAGCGCACGTGCGCTCTCTTTTGGCAGATCAAGAATCAAAGTCGATCTACGATAGCATAATATCTTATAAACTGTCGGGCAACGTCGCGCACCTTCGCTACTCTTATTCTGATTTTTCCCTTGTCTTGAGCGACGTGCTCGGCGCAGAGAAGATCAGATGTGCAGCTGACCTCGGAGCCTATAACGGCGACACGGTAAGAGAGCTTTGTGCTGTCGCGCCGAGCCTTGAACGCGTTATCGCGTTTGAGCCCGACGGGCGCAATTATAAAAAGCTTTGCGACTATGCCGCGGGAGAGAGCCGATTCAGCATTGAGGCATATAACGTTGCCGCCTGGAGCCATAGGGACACGCTGTTCTTTGACGGCGGAGGAAGCCGAAATTCAACTCTCATGGATAGCGATTCAATGCAGGTCGGTAAGGCTAAAAAGATAATAGAGGTAGCGGCCGATTCGCTTGACAACGTTGTTGATAAAGCCGCTCCGGATTATATAAAATACGACGTTGAAGGAGCCGAGAAAGAAGCTATCGAGGGCTCTCTTTGCACCATTGAAAAGTATATGCCCTCGCTGTGCATATCCTTATATCACAGAAGCGGAGATATATTTGAACTGCCCCTGATGATACACGAAAAATTCCCCGAATATAAGCTTTATATCCGCCGCCGCAAATACGTTCCCGCCTGGGATACGGTATTGCTTGCGGTAAAGTAAAAAACGTGAAAAAGGAGAAAACTTATGAAGAAAATAGCAGTAATTACAGGTGCTTCGTCCGGAATGGGCCGCGATTTTGTCAGAATGATAGACAAAATTGAGGAATGTGACGAGATATGGGTAATAGCTCGCCGCCTTGACAAGCTCCGCGAGATCGAGAGCGAAACAGGCAAGAAAATATTGCCTATTGAGATGGATCTGTCAAGAGAAGCAAGCATCGATGCCTATCAGAAAATGCTTTCGGGGGAGCCCATTGAGGTATGCGCACTTGTCAACGCCGCAGGCTTTGGCAAATTCGGCAGCTTTGAGGATATTCCTCTGAAGGAGCAAATGAATATGATAGACCTCAACTGCAAAGCACTTATGGCAGTTACTTATCTGACTCTGCCTTATATGCCAAAGGGTAGTCACGTTTATCAGCTCGGCTCGCTCTCGGCATTTCAGCCCGTGCCTTATATCACAACGTACGGTGCAACAAAGGCGTTTGTTCTGTCCTTTACCCGCGCTCTCAACCGCGAGCTTAAGGGCAGGGGAATAAAGATGATAGCGGTCTGTCCCGGTTGGGTAAAGACCGAGTTCTTTGACCGCGCAGTTAAGGACGACACGATCAAATATTACAACAAGTTCTTTACCTCGGAGGAGGTAGTGCGCCGCGCCGTTTACGATATGTACCGCGGACTTGACGTTTCCGTATGCGGAGCTTCCATCAGAGGACAAGTGCTGCTGACAAAGCTTTTGCCGCACAAGTTGGTAATGAATATCTGGTGCCGCCAGCAAAAGAAAAAGTAATACTAAAATCAATTTTATTTTCCAAGCCAGAAAGGAATATGACCATGAAAACCAAAATCGATGTATACGTAACGGGGCAGAACAGACCCGATTCAGTAGATGCGCTTGCCGAGTCCTTGGTTGACTTTGAGCTGGCACAGCCTTGGTCCGAAACGCTGCGCATGCGCGTTGCGGGCAAGCTCCGGGACGAGTGCAAGGATACATATTATATCTGCACAGACGAGAATGGAAAGCTTCTGTCAAGACTTTGGACCGGCTGGGGCCGTCACGAGCGTCCCGTTGCAAACTGGGGACATTTCGTAACCGACGAAAGCCTTCGCGGTCAGGGTATCGGCAGGATCGTTATGGCGGCTTGGCAGCAGGATATGGCAACGAGAGACGATCTCCCCTTGGCTCTTTTCTGTACGGCAAGCGAGCGTATAACGGCATTTTACAAGCCTTATGGCTGGAGATGTGCAAAGGCAGGCGCCGTCAAAGGCCCCCTTTATTTCCCGCTTGGTGACAGTCCCGAGACGTTTGAGGAATTTTGCAAGCAGTATTACAAGCCTGCAAGCTCGCTTGTTTTCAAAAAGGCAACGTTTGAGTGGCGACACGAAATAGACTGCCTTTTCAAGTTCTATATGTACTGCAACGACCTCGGTTACATGCCCGAGGGCGCAGACTCGCTTGAAACGGCTCTTATCAAAGGTATGGATTATGAGATAATCTTTACCGATTCAAACATTCCCGTTGGTCTGGCTCACGTGCTTGAGGACGGAACAAAGGACGTAAGGATACACCCCGATTATTTGCATTTGCTTTGATAACAAAACACGCCGCGATTTGCGCGGCGTGTTTTTATGTTTAGCTGTCCAAAACTCCGTATCTTACCAGCGTTTTTCTCAATTTTTGCAGATTGTCGGGTGTCATTTCGCAAAGCGGCAGGCGCAACTCCCAGGTGCAAAGTCCCATCAGGGAAAGCGCGGTCTTTACGGGGATCGGATTTACCTCATAAAACATTGCTTTCATCAATGGCAAAAGCTTTTGGTGCAAAGCTCGGCATTCGTCTGCGTTTCCCTCAAACCAAGCGCGGCAAAGCTCAACGGTTTCTCGCGGAACAACGTTGGAAGCAACGGAAATAACACCCTCTCCGCCAAGAGAGAGAATAGGCAGAGTCTGGTCATCGTTGCCCGAATATACGTCAAGATCGTCACTGCACTCGCATATAAGCTCGGCGATCGCGCTTATGTTTCCGCTCGCTTCCTTGACTGCCACGATGTTTTCGTGCTTGGCAAGTTCGCGGTAAACGGACAGCGGAATATTGCAGCCCGTTCTCGACGGAACGTTATAGAGAATAATCGGTCGGCACACGGCATCTGCGATAGCGGTAAAGCTTTGTATCAAGCCCTCGGCTGTTGCCTTGTTGTAATAAGGCGTAACGGTAAGCAGGGCATCGTATCCGACCTTGCAGGCATATTGTGATGTGGCAATGGCGTGGGCGGTGTCGTTTGATCCCGTTCCCGCAATGGCAACAGCTCTGCCGTCTATGTATTCGGCGGAGCGCCGTAAAAGCTCTCGGTGTTCGGCATCTGACAGTGTTGATGCCTCACCCGTCGTGCCCGCAATAACAAGCGCATCGATCCCTTGATCTATCTGGCGGTCTATCAAAGTCTTCAATGCGTCGTAATCTATTCTGCCATTGTAAAACGGGGTGATCAGCGCGGTTGCCGCACCCCTGAATATGCTCTTTTTGTTTTTGCTCATAAAAAGACCTCCACAGTATGCTTTTTAACATAAGGGTATTGCAAAAGCCCTGATGTTGTGTTATAATTGACTGAATATATTATAATTATATGCGGCGCGCGGGCGCGCGTCACGCAGGAGCTTCAAATGAACACAGAAAACAAGATAATTATAAACAAAAAGGCGCCAACAGAGCTTTTGACTAAAGACTTTTTCTATCATCTGCCCGAGGAGCTTATTGCACAGCATCCCGAAAAGCAGCGCGACCACAGCAGACTTATGGTGCTTGACAGAGAACAGGGTACTATTGACCACAAGCATTTTTACGACATCGTTGACTACATAAACGAGGGCGACGTGCTTGTCATCAACGACTCAAAGGTCATTCCCGCACGCATTTTCGGTCACGTTGAGGGCAGAGATGATGCCGCGATTGAGCTTTTGCTCTTGCGTCAGCGCGAGCTTGATACTTGGGAGTGTCTTGTAAAGCCCGGAAAACGCGCGCGAGTCGGAATGCGCTCGGTTTTCGGCGGCGGAATACTCGTAGGCGAGGTCATCAGCATAACGGACGAGGGCAACCGACTTATCAGATTTGAATACGACAAGGAAAAATACGAAAACATTTATAATATTTTGCACATCATAGGCCTTATGCCCCTGCCTCCCTACATAACCGAGCAGCTGGGTGATAACAGCCGCTATCAAACGGTCTATGCGCGCGAGGAGGGATCGGCGGCAGCGCCAACGGCGGGATTGCATTTTACGCCCGAAATACTTGAAAAGCTTCGCGCAAAGGGAGTTGCAATCGCGCCCGTAATGCTTCACGTGGGTCTTGGCACCTTCCGCCCCGTAAAAGCGGATAGGTTGGACGAACACGTTATGCACACCGAGTTTTTCTCGGTGTCGCGCGAGAGCGCAGATCTGATAAACAGTCGTCGCGCCGCGGGCGGACGTGTGATCTGCGTTGGAACAACGTCCTGCCGCACGCTTGAAAGCGCCTCGGACGAGGACGGTACGGTTCACGCAATGAGTGCCGACACGGGCATATTTATCTATCCCGGTTATAAATTCAAGGCGGTTGATGCGCTGATAACCAACTTTCATCTCCCCGAAAGCACGCTTATCATGCTGGTTTCGGCATTCTACAACAAGGAAAAGGTGATGGAAGCATACAACACCGCAGTAAGTGAGAAATACAGATTCTTCTCATTCGGCGACGCAATGTTCATTCAGTAAGCATGCAATGAATTGCAACCGTGCGGTTGCATGAATTGAGCGTAAACGCTCATGAATTGGCTGCGCCATGAATTGCGCTATGCGCATTGATCTTAACGAAAGGAGCAAGGATATGTCGCAAGAAAAGACCAAAATAATTGCCATAACAGGCCCTACCGCATCGGGAAAAACGGCGCTTGCCATTAAGCTGTCACGCGAGCTTGACGGAGAGATCATATCCTGCGACTCCATGCAAATATATCGCGGAATGGATATAGGAACGGCAAAGCCGACAAAACAAGAGCTTGCTACAGTTCCGCATCATCTTATAGACATTCTTCCCCCGGATGCACCTTATTCCTGCTCGGACTACGTGCGCGATGCCGAGCTCGCGATAAAGGATATAGCCTCACGCGGAAAGTTGCCCATCCTTTGCGGTGGCACCGGACTTTATCTGGACCGTCTGCTCAAAGGTGGCCTTGAGGACTGCGCCGCGGCAGACGAAGGTGTAAGAGCGCGGCTTTGGAAGGATGCAGAGGAACAGGGAATTGACGCGATTTACGCACGCATTTGCGATCTGGATCCCGAGGCGGCGGCAAGTATACATAAAAATAACGTCAAAAGAGTGATAAGGGCGCTTGAAATATGCATCGTAACGGGTCAAAAAAAGAGCGAGATAGACAAGCTCAACTCTGCCGTTTCAGACAAATACGACCATACGGTAATAACGCTTGCGTTCAACAATCGTGAGCTTCTTTACGGCCGCATTGACAAAAGAGTTGACGAAATGATAGCGCTGGGGCTGGTTGAGGAAACCAAGCAGCTAATGGAAGACGGAGTTTTTCTTCGCAGCCAGACCGCTTCTCAAGCGATAGGCTACAAGGAGCTTTTCCCATATATTCGCGGAGAATCAAGCCTTGAGTACTGTATAGACGAGCTCAAACGGGCTTCGCGAAAGTATGCTAAGCGCCAGATCACGTGGTTTTCATCAAAGGATTATGCAAAAAAGGTGTACGTGGATGACGAAAACGGCGTAAAATCGCTTGAAAATATTGCAAAAATTTCTAAAAACCTCTTTTAATACGCTTAAATATATGTTATAATATTTATATATTGCAAAAATGAGAATGAGAGGGTCATAGCGTGGCGAGGGAGAAAAGAGTCAGGACTTATAGGCAGACTGTGGTAAACGCAGTCATTTTAGTCCTTTGTCTTGTTCTTTGCTTGTATATGGCAGTTCAGTTCTCGCGCAATTCTTCAAGCGCAGTTTCAACTCAGAGAACACAAACCGTTACGGATTCGTCCTACGCTTATCTTGAAGGGTACATATTCAGAGATGAGCGAGCTTTGGTAGCAGACGCCGGCACAGTGGTAAACTATCTTGTTGGGGACGGAGAGAAGGTGGGCGTTGGTCAGCACTTCGCTTCAGTCTACTCATCAACGGGGCTTGGCAGCGCAGAAAGAGCACAAAAGGAAGAGCAGCTTTTAAGCCTTGCGGAGCGCATAGCGCTAATGGAGTCCGGACTTAAGCAGAACAGCACCAGCTCAGATCTGTCGGCGATCTCAAAAAAGATAGCTGAGTATTATTACTCCTATTCAAATGCCACCGCAAACGGTGACGTTGCCGCGGCAGAGAAGGCGGGCGAGCTTTTGCTATCAGCCATGGTTGAATACTCGGTCGGTACCGGCGGAGAAACCGCCAAAAATATGCTCTCGGAGCTTAAAAAGCAGCAAAAGGAGCTTTGGGATTCCCTTGGCGACGCCACCGAGCTTGTAAGCGAGAGCGGATTTAATTTTGCATACTCCTCGGATGGATATGAAAACATATTCTCGTCCGATAAGGTCGATACACTAACACCTGACGGGCTGTTGGAGCTGGCAGGCAGCGCCCCCGAGGAGAGCATCGGACGCGTTATCGGAAGAATGATCTATACTCCAAAATGGTATATCGCGATACCCGCAAATGAGGCGACCTACCTCGCTTTTTCAGAGGGCTCGGTTTATGACGTTACCTTTTCCGATAGCAACGGAGTTACGGTTGATATGACGCTGGAGCGCATTTGCGTAGACGAACAAGACGAAAACAGCGCATACCTGCTGTTTTCCTCTTATGACCTTTCGATTGCGGCATCTTTTTCAAGAACGCAGTCGGTGCGTATATATATGGGTAGCGTTTCGGGATACCGCGTTCCAAAACAGGCTGTATACAAGGGCGAGCAGTACGATTACGTTTACGTGCTTGTAGGCAACATGGTAGAGATGCGCCGCGTTTCCGTTAAGGGAGAGGGCAACGGATACTACGTTGTCAGCACCTATGAGGAGGATCTGCGCGACAACGTTTGGAGCGAGATACCGTATCTTAACATAAACGACCTGCTCATAACCTCAGGAAACGACCTCTATGACGGAAAGCTTCTGGACTAAGGAGGC
>JAFQLG010000083.1 GCA_017414605.1 Clostridia bacterium | reverse complement strand
TTCTTAAAAAAACTTATCTATCATATCATATCGTTTCCAACTGGAGTGTGGAAAAGCTTTGAAAATTCCGCGGCGGTCTTGCATCTCGGCAGTGCCCACATCACCTTGGCAACAACTGCCTCTGTGGTCATATCATATGCCTCGGGAAGCTCGTATTTTTGCTTGATGCGAAGTCCTACCTGATATATTCCCATATCGCTTCCCTCATGGGGTACCTGGGTGGTAATAACGATGCGCACGCCTTTATTTATAAGCTTTTCTATCTTCTCGACAAACTCGTCGTTATCATAATATGGCAGTCCGCCAACGCCAAAGCTCTCAATTATAACCGCATGATACTTTTCGGCAATATAGTCGAATATATCGGCGCTCATTCCGGGGATAAGCTTTACAACGATGACAGAGGGGTCTATCTCGTCAAAAAATATGGGCTCTCCCTCCACGCTCTCGTGGATATAATATTTGACCGAGCCGCGAATAAAGCCAATCTCGGGATAATTTATGCTGGAAAAGGCATTAAAGCTCTTGGTGCGCGTTTTTCTGGCTCTTGTTGCGGCGATTATGGTATCACCAAACACGATATGAACACCCGAGGCGTCATCGTCCGACGCATACATAAAGGCATCCGTCAGATTCTCACGCGCGTCGGTATCGCGGCTGGAAATAGGTATCTGCGCACCCGTAAGTACTATGGGCTTTTTGCTGTTTTGTATAAGATAATGCAGCATTGCCGCAGCATATGCCATAGTATCCGTTCCATGCGTTATTACAAAGCCGTCATAGTCTTCATAAACTCCGCGGATATATTTTGCAACCTCAAGCCAATATTCAGGTCGCATATTGGTGCTGTCAAGGTTATATAGCTGAACTGTGGAAACAGAGCAGATACTCTTTACCTCGGGCACGTGCGACAAAAGCTCGTCCGATGCCAGCGTAGGCACAAGTCCCTCTGCACTATGAGCGCTGGCAATAGTGCCGCCCGTTGTTATCATAAGAATATGTTTCATCTATTTACCCCTTTTAGTTGTTCGCGTATTATCTTTTTGGCGGGGAAAAATTCGCCAAGCTCAATGGCTACGATGCTGGCTTTAATCGGAAAATCAAGCCCGGGTGCATTTTGCTTTGCCGCCCTTACCTGCTCCTCGTCTCCGCAAAAAAGCGTTGTGTGAGGTACCCATGCAAAGCCGTGCGCGAAATCGTTTTCAAAGCTTTTGCGCAGGGCTAAAAGTTCATCCGATTCTGAGGGCTCTAAAAAGAAGACCGCATTCCCAAAGCTATTATATCCAACAAGGTCTATTGGGAACTCACACGTTTTTTCTGCTACTCTTTTGACCTGTTCGACCACCTCGTCAACGCTATTCGTGGGATAGCTGCCGAGCGTTAGGTGGAAAGGAATACCCATCGTCAGTGTTCCCTCGCCCGCTTTTTCGATTATCCTGTTTTGAACGTCCGTCAAGAGCGCCTGCGTTTTGTCGTCAAAGACCGCCATGACGGTTAAGAATTTTTTATCTTGCATATTATCACCAATATATACCTAATTTGACCGACGGAATTTTGCGCAAGGCAAGGCGCACCGGAAAAAGCAAAGCGAAGGCGACGTTTGCTTTAGCAAACTCGTGTAGTAAGCTTTGCTTACGTATGCTTACATTTCGTAAGTCGAGCTGCTTTTGAGGGCGAAAAGCGTGCACAGCACGCTCGCGTAGCAGCTTGCTGCGTATAGCAACTCAGCATTGCGTAAAATTACTAAGGTCAAACTCCAAAACCACCGTCTACACCGATGATCTGAGCCGTTATAAACGACGCCTTTTCGCTTGCAAGGAAGAATACAAGCTCGGCAACCTCGCTAGCATCTCCTATGCGATAAAGGGGAGTCTGCTCGCAAAGCTCGGCGATGTCGTCCTCGTCGTAGCAAGCGTTCATGTCGGTATCGATAACTCCGGGCTCAACACAGTTTACGCGAACTCCCGATGGGCCAAGCTCCTTTGCCAAAGACAACGTAAGTCCTCTCATTCCCGCCTTTGACGTTGAATAGACCGCCTCGCAGGATGCTCCGACTCGTCCCCATACAGAGCCGACATTAACTATAGCTCCGCTCTGCTGACGAACGAAATCGCGCGCGGCAAAGCGGCTCATATAAAACGCGCTTGAAAGGTTGGTATCGATCACCTCGCGCCAAGCCTCGTCGGTCACGTCGGTTATAAGTCCCGACTCGCTTATTCCCGCATTATTCACGAGAATATCAATGCCGCCCAGATAGTCCACTGCCTTATTGTATGCCCATTCTGCCTCTGACGAGTCCGAAAGGTCTGCCTTTATTGCGTGCGCTCCCGTTTGCTCCTCACATTCCATTGCCTCGTGGTCGCTGCTCTTGTAAATGAATGCCACAGCGCATCCCTGCTCTGCGAAAAGCTCAACACAAGCGCGTCCTATTCCGCGCGAACCACCCGTTACGATAACTTTTTTCATAAACGTCCTAAAACCCCTTCCAAAATTCGTGATTTTTCGAGATTTTTGCTATTATTTATATTATATCATTTAGAATTGCTATTTTCAATAGAATTTATAATTATTTTGCCAATGCGCTATATAAAATTAAGGACGGCATTTCTGCCGTCCTTGTTTTGTTATTTCAACTCTACCACGGTGACGCCGCCGTCACCCTCGCCGAACTGTCCTATGCGGAATCCCGAGATGCGTCGGTCTCCCTTGAGGTATTTCCAAAGCGCCGCCTTGAGCGCTCCCGTTCCCTTTCCGTGTATCAGGCGAACACGCTTGAATCCAAACATGATTGCCTCGTCAAAATATTTATCAACCGCGAACCATGCTTCGTCGCCATTCATTCCGCGCAGGTCGATCTCATCCTTAAAGCTGCTTGAGCGCTGAACCGTATAGGAAGACACCTTTTGCTTTTTGTCGCCGCTTATCACGGTCGGCTCGTCATCTTTAAGCTTTAAGTCCTTGACCTTAACTCGCGTTTGCAATATACCTGCCTGAACACGTACGTTGCCCGACTTATCGGGATCTTCAAGCAAGGTAGCCTCGCTGCCAAGTGTCATAATTATTACTGTATCTCCCTTTTTAAGCTTGCGCGGCAAAACGTAATTCTCGTCGCGCTTTTTCTCAACGGGATCATATTTATCGGAGTTTTCGCGCAGATGCTCGCGAACGGCACGGCGCGCGTCCTGCAGCTCTGAGCCAAGCCGTTCGCTGTCGCGTGCCTTTCTGACCTTATCCATCTGCTCCATGATAAAGTCGCTTGAAGCCTTTGCGGATGCCACCATGGACGCCGCCTTTTGCCTTGATTTTTCAAGCTCGCGCTCTGATTCGTCAATGCGCTTTTTGATTATCTTTTCTGATTCCGCCTTGAAGCGCTCGTAATCGGCGCGCATAGCCTCGGTTTCATCGCGTTTCTTTTCCATTTCAACGCGAGCGCGCTCCAGCTGACCTATAATGTCCTCAAAGCGTCTGTTGTCCGAGCTTACGTAATTCTCGGCGCTCTCTATTATCTCGCGAGGTAATCCAAGCTTTTCGGAAATGGCAAAGGCATTGGACTTACCCGGTGTCCCGATTATAAGCTTATACGTAGGCTTAAGTGTTTCAACGTCAAACTCGCAGGAAGCGTTACAAACACCCTCAGTATCAAGCGCATAAGCCTTAAGCTCGGCATAGTGCGTGGTTGCGGCGCACATGGCGCCCTTTTTGCGCACAAAGTCTATTATGGATACGGCAAGCGCCGCGCCCTCAACGGGGTCAGTTCCCACTCCAAGCTCGTCAAAAAGCACGAGCGAGTGAGGACCTACTCTATCCATAAACGACACGATATTTACCATGTGGGATGAGAATGTGGAAAGCGACTGTTCAATGCTCTGCTCGTCACCTATGTCAACAAGAATGTCGTCACAAACGGATACGGTGCTTCCCTCATCCGCCGAGACGTGCAAGCCCGATTGTACCATGAGCGTAAAGAGTCCCAAGGTCTTGAGCGTTACCGTTTTACCGCCCGTATTGGGACCTGTGATTATCATAGTATCGTAGCCGTCACCCAATATAACGTTTATAGGTACAACACGCGATTTTTCGATAAGAGGATGACGTGCGCGGCGAAGGTCTGTATAGCGCTCCTCGGTAACGGTAGGCGCGCTTCCACCTATTGCATACGACATCTGCGCGCAAGCAAAGCAAAACGCAAGCTCGGTTATGTTGCGATAATTGAGCCATATAGCGTTTGAATGCTCGGATACCGCCGCGGAAAGCTCCGACAGTATGCGCTCTATCTCGTGTTGCTCCTTGGATTCAAGCACGCGCAGCTCGTTATTTGCTTCAACAACTGCCGCAGGCTCTACGAATATCGTTGCTCCCGAGGACGACGTATCATGCACAAGACCTTTATCTCGTTTCTGCACTCCGCTTTTACGGGAATAACGTATCTGCCGTTTCTCGTGGTTACTATATTTTCCTGCAAATACTTTGCATGGCTTCCGCCCTGCACGTATTTTTGCAGAGTTTCCTTTATCTTGTTGTTAGTGATCCTTATCTGTCGGCGCACGTTTGCAAGGGCGGGCGACGCCTCGTCCGCGATAAGCTCCTCGGAAATTATCGCGCGCGTTATCCTATCCTCAAGCGTTCTGTGCGGCATAAGGCGGTCAAACATCTCGTCAAGAACGGTGTCAAACAGATGATTTCCGTGACAATAATCAACAAGAGTTCTGGACGTGCGTAAAACGCCCGCAATAGCCAAAAGCTCTCCCGGCGTGAGTATTGCGCCCTTATCAGCTCTCTCGCAGGATTCGGACACGTCGCGCACGCCGCCAAAGGAAGGCATTCCCTTTGCATCACAAAGCCTTTTTGCATCCGTTGTTCTTCTCTGCCGCAAAATTACGGTATCGATATCAGAGCTTGGCATAAGCTTTCTCGCCATGCTTTTTGACCCCTCGGTGGGCGCAAAGGTGGCAAGCAGCTCGCATATTTTATCAAATTCAAGTGAGTGCAGAGTCTTTTCATTAAAGCTCATTCCTTGCTCCCTCCTTTAAGTTTTTTATTGGTTCATCTTGGCAATTACCTTAGCAATAGAAACGCTGTCAAGTCCCGATGCTTCAAGGTAGCTTTGTCCCTTTTGACATATGACAAACGGGTCATCCGCCGCCATAATTCTAACGTTTTTATCCTTGAGATAGCCTTTGGGCGTCATCTTGTCGCAAAGCAACATTCCAAATCCGCCCGAGCGTATCTCCTCTTCAACAAATATGACGTTTTTAACGCCGTTATTCGAAACTGTATCCGCAAGCTCTTTTGCAAGGCTTTCGTATGGCGTAATGCATTCGCACAAAACTATACCTACATCTATTCCCTCTTTACAGAGCTCCGCCTTTGCCAAGATACATTCGGCGCTTATACGTCCGTGTGTTATGATGACGTTCTTTGGCGCATTTGCAACGTCAAAGTCGGTGCGCCAGGTTATTTTACCATCATGTCCATTTGCGTAGAAATGCTTAATTACGCTTTCAATTTCACATCCGCTCGGATATCTTATAGCACAAGGCGTATCCTGATTTACAGCATCTGCGAGAGATGCGCGAAGGCCCGCAAAGGACACGGGGGTATATATTCTGAAATTGGGCAATTGTGACAGCGCGGCTACGTCAAATATTCCATGATGCGTTGCGCCGTCCGCATTGTTAAACCCTGCTCTGTCTATGCAAAGGACCACGGGGATATTTTGCAAAGCCACGTCATGTATAAGCTGATCATAGCTTCTCTGCAAAAAGGTGGAATAAACGGCAAAAACGGGTTTCATTCCGTTTGCAGAAAGTCCTGCGGCAAAGGTTGCGGCATGCTCCTCCGCGATTCCAACGTCGAAAAATCTTTCCTTATGACAAGCGGCAAATGCATCAAGCCCGGTTCCCGAGCTCATTGCCGCAGTGATAGCGCATATGCGTTCGTCACAGCTTGCCAGATCGCAAAGGGCTTGTCCCATTTGCTTTGAAAAATTAACGTCTGCGGCAGGTTTTGCTGCGGGCGACACTCCGTGGTATTTATCGGGATACTGCTCCGCAGGCTCATAGCCCTTACCCTTTTGTGTTTTGAGATGGACTATTACGTTCTCGCCCGCGCTCTTTGCAACGCGCAAAAGCTGCTCAACGCTATCGTAATCGTTGCCGTCCACAGGACCAAGATAATACAACCCCAAATTTTCAAAATAGTTACTGCCGTAAAGCATATTCTTGACAGCTTTTTTGATGCCGCGCCCTAGGCGAAACAAAGGCTTTCCTATAAGCGGTATCTTTTTGAGCAATGATGTGGTTGCTCTCTTTGCCTTGAAATATCTTGCGCTTTTGCGCAGAGTGGATAAGCTTGTGGCAAAGCGGCCTATATTCTTAGATATAGACATCTCGTTCTCATTGAGAATTATGATGAGTCTACCGAGCTTTGCATTGCAGTTATTGAGAGCCTCATGTATCATTCCGCCCGTAAACGCACCGTCACCAAGCACAACTACCGTATAGGCATCACTTTCCGAAAGCCTGTCCGCCTCGGCAAAGCCAAGACCGGCTGACAAGCTCGTAGAGCTGTGTCCCGCGCCAAAGCAATCGTACTCACTCTCTCCCCTGTTTGTAAAGCCCGAAAGACCGCCGAGAGTGCGCAGAGAATCAAATCTCCGGTATCTGCCCGTAAGCAGCTTAT
>JAFQLG010000082.1 GCA_017414605.1 Clostridia bacterium | reverse complement strand
TCGGCAGACGGATCGAGCTGCAACGGCGCGCTCTTTGAAGCAGTACAAAAGCGCTGCTCGGGTTACCCCTTGCAGTACATAATCGGGAAATGGTGGCTTGCGAGATGCGAGTTTTTCGTAAATGAGGATTGCCTTATTCCGCGCCCCGATACCGAGAGTGTTATTGAACAGGCAGTTAAGCTTTTGCCCAAAAACGCCGAGTTTGCCGATCTTTGCACGGGCAGCGGCTGCATTGCGATTTCGGTGCTTGATATGCGCCCAGACACGCGCGCAGATGCTTACGAGCTTTATCCAAAAACGCTGGAGCTTGCAATTAAAAACGCCGCTCACAACGGCGTTGACAAAAGATTTTGCGGAATTTTGGGCGACGTTACCGATAAAAATTTGCTTGGCGACAAAAAATATGCCGCGATAATTTCAAATCCGCCTTATATCAGGCGCGACGTTGTGCCAAAGCTTTCAAGGGAGGTATCCTTTGAGCCGCAGGCGGCGCTGGACGGCGGCGAGGACGGCCTTGATTTTTATCGTGCGATAGTGTCAAACTTTGCGCGCAATCTCTGTGATGACGGAGCTTTTATCTTTGAAATAGGCTATGATCAGGCGGATGACTTAGGGGGCATAGCGACGGAGCATGGCTTTTGCTGCCGCATAGTGCGTGATCTTGGCGGAAACGATCGCGTTGCAATACTTTGGCGCGAATAACTACTGAAATATAATTTTTTGGAGAGCAATATGAGAATTCTTGTTTTGGCGGGCGGATATTCGCCCGAAAGGGACGTTTCGCTGACCAGCGGAAGTCTGATCGCAAATGCACTTGTGGACGAGGGACACGAGGTGTGCCTGGCGGACGTGTATCTTGGCTTTGAGATCGGAGGTCTTGACATCGAGAGCTATTTTAACGATCGCAAAAAGCCCGTTTACAAGGTGGAAAGATCCATTCCCGACCTGGCGGCACTTAAAGCGCAGAGTAGAAACGGAGAGGCTCTTATCGGAAGAGGCATAATTGAGCTTTGCCGCGCGGCAGACGTGGTATTTCTCGCGCTTCACGGCGCTATGGGAGAAAACGGTCAGCTGCAGGCGACACTCGACAATTACGGCATAAAATATACGGGTTCGGGTTACGTTGGCAGCCTTTTGGCCATGGATAAGGACATCTCCAAAAAAATGTTCGTTGGCGCAGGAGTCAACACGCCCGAGTGGCTGTATTATGACCGCGCTGCCGACTGTAACGTTGACGAGATAGAGCAAAAGATAGGCTATCCTTGCGTTGTAAAGCCCTGCTCCTGCGGATCAAGCGTTGGAATTTCGCTGGTGGACGACAGAGCGGAGCTGTGTCGCGCTCTTGAGCTTGCGGCGGGATATGAGGACAAGATTTTGGTTGAGCGCAAGATAGAGGGAAGGGAGCTTACCGTTGGTATTCTGGACGGCGAGGTGCTGCCTATAATCGAGATAATCCCCACAGAGGGCTTTTACGATTACACAAACAAATATCAGGCGGGCAAAACGCTTGAGATATGTCCTGCAGAGATAGACGAGGCGATCAGAGATGCCGCGGCTCAGCAGACAAGGTTGGCGTTTGATGCGCTCAGGCTTTCGGGCTATTCGCGCTTTGACTTTATCGTGGATAAGGACGGCAAGCCTTGGTGCCTTGAGGCAAACACGCTCCCGGGAATGACGCCTACAAGCCTGCTTCCTCAAATGGCGGCGGCAAATGGCATAAGCTATGGAAAGCTGTGCTGCAAAATAGTTGAGCTGGCTTTGCACAAGTAATAAAGACGTCGGCTCATGTTATAAGTGGCACCTGTCTAAGCAACTCGTTTTTTGAGAATAACAAAATAACCGCGGCGGATATCCGCCGCGGTTTTGCTGATATTTATTTATTTTTGAACTGTGAGAGCTGCATCTGCTCGGTTGACTTGAGCAGTTCGAGAATGGACATATTTTCAATTATGAGCTTGACTATCTTTTCAAGCATCGAGCCCTCAGAATAGTCCGCAACGCAAACGTAGTTGATGCGGTCATCGTCGACCAGAGGCTTAACGGAGTCGCTGTTTCCTTCCGCATAGAGCGCTATGGACTTGCCGCCCCTCTGCTTTACAAGCTTCATGCAGGGAATGTCGGTCAATCCGTCGCCAATGTATATCATATTGTTGTAGGATATGCGGCGCAGGCTCTCGTCCTGCAGGCGATTGAGATTGTAGTCGTCGGTAACGTCGAGGATACCCTTGGAAATGCGGTAAATGTACTGCGTTTTGAGCGTATAGTTTATCGCGAGCGCTGGCCAGACCGCCTCGCCGTTCTCATCGTAGAGGTAGCGGCAGGCATATATGCGCTTGAAATACTTTGCGATAGGCGTGCCCTCGATGATCTCGTAAGTGCCGGAGGAAATGATATAATGTTCAATGTTGACACCCATTTCATCGCCAAAGGCGTTGATGCGGTCAAACCAGGTTTCCACGCCGGCAAAAAGCTCAACGTTAGTCCCGCATTTTGCGAGATACTCGCGCGTAAGGGGAATGCCGCGCTTTTTGCACTCGCGGATCATTACGAGCATATAGGAAAGTATCTTTTCAACCTCGTGCTTTTTGGTAAGCGCCGCAGCCTCGCCCCAGAACTCGTCCGAGCTCATGCCGAGATTTTTGATAAAGTCGTATTCCTGCATATCCGTTGTGCAGAGCGTCTTATCGAAATCGTATAATATACCAATGGTCGGTCTTGACATAAATTACTCCTTTTTGTGTGAAAATAAGGACAAAATAGGGGAAACAAGTCCCCGCTAAAGCTATTATACCATATTTGAAGGCAAAAAGTCAATAGGGGAGAGAAAAAAGACGGGAGTCTGATAGACTCCCCTACAGTTTTTAATATCGCATCTGAATTTTTGACTTTACATAATATGTGCGGTTAACAAAACTTAACTATATTAAGAATTATACCGATTGATGCTCAATATCGATTATGTAGGGTGGGGAATTGCTCATGCCGAGGCGGTGACCTAATAAAGTTAATAAAACTTAACAAAAATCAACCATAAGGCAAAACATCAACATAATTCCAGCGGAAAGTTAACAAAGCTTAACACGATTTAACGATGTTTGCCTGTACTGCGCGGCGGTCTGTGAGATAACACAAAAAGTTAACAAAACTTAACTGTGCGCAAAAGTATGCCAATCCGTGCTTCGGGTTGCTTTTGCAGAGCAGGGGGCTTTTGCAGGTCAGGGGGGCTTTTGCAGGGCGGTTATCCAATGAAGTTAATAAAACTTAACTATATGAAGAATTATGCTGAGCGATGCTCAATATCGATTTTGCTGGGCGGGGGTTGCTTTTGCAGGTCAGGGGGGCTTTTGCAGGGCGGTTATCCAATGAAGTTAATAAAACTTAACATATATTAGCTGTTTTGCGAGATGGAGTGTTCAGCCACGGCGCAAAGTTAATAAAGCTTAACAATATTTAGCAATGTTGAGCTATATTGGGTGCCGATATGGTATTTAGTTAATAAAACTTAACTAAATAAGGCAAATGACATAAAAATAAAGGGCGGATATGCGATCTGCCCTTTATTTATTGTGCAACGTTGTCACAAATGAATTTTGAAATGGTAATATGTCAATACAGCTTGTATTTCAATCTGAGATTATCCGCGATCATGGCAATAAACTCTGAATTTGTGGGCTTTCCACGATTGTTTTGAATGGTGTAGCCGAAATAGGAGTTGAGCGTATC
This sequence comes from Clostridia bacterium, assembly GCA_017414605.1. The sequence continues at coordinate 10,502 of JAFQLG010000082.1, read as the reverse complement.
CACGTCGCCTCTGTCCCACGCGACCTCGATGGCGTGGCGGATGGCACGCTCGACGCGGCTTGTAGTAGTCTGATATTTCTTCGCAACGGAAGGGTAGAGGACCTTGGTGACGCTGTTGATGATGTCGGAATCCTTGACCGTGAGCAGGATAGCGGTGCGGAGATACTGATAGCCCTTGATATGAGCGGGTACGCCTATCTGGTGTATTATGCGCGTTACCTGCGTTTCAATATCAGGCGTTTGATTTCCGTTTGCGGCCTCTGCGGTGCTATCCTGCTTTGAGTTGCGCGCCTTGAGCATATTTTCCGCATACTCCAAAAGGTTGGACTGATTTATGGGCTTGACAAGGCAGAGGTCGGCGCCCGCCTGCAATGCCTGAACGAATATGTTCTGATTTGAAATGGGGGAGGTCATTATAATAACGGGCGGCTTTTCGTTCTGATAACTTGTTGCCCTGACGCTTCTTACAACGCCAAGGCCGTCCACCTTGGACATCCAGATATCTATAATAACAAGATCGGGGTGTATGCGGTTTATCTTTGCCAGCGCGTCCTCGCCGTTCGTCGCTTCCTCTATATATCTGCAACCTGCGCGCAAAAAGCACTCCTTTATCATGGCTCTGTGCGCCGCATTTTCGTCCGCAATTATTATTTTTGTTGTGTATTCCATTAAATTGTATCCTCCTGTAAATTTTTGGAAATTTATTACACTCATATATTACCATAAATTGGAAATAATTGCAATACTTTTGCCAAAAATTCCCAATCGGCAAAATTACCAAAAATTTACAGTTGATTTTGTGTTTTATTTCAAAAAACGATAGAGGTGAGTCGAAACTCGTCGCAAAAGCAAATAAAAGCCTCTCTTTTACAAGAGAGGCTTTGAATTTATACTGTTTTCAGATAGTGTATCTCGCTATCAGTGAGGTAGCGCCATTTGCCAACCTCGAGGTTTCCAAGCTTGAGCTTTCCGATAGCTATGCGGGTAAGCCTGCGGATCTTTACTCCGTGATATTCGCACATGCGCCTTATCTGGCGGTTTCTGCCCTCGTAAAGCTCAAATTCTGCAACGGTTGCGCTTTCGGTGCGCTCTACGCATCTGACGTTTACGCGCAGGGTTTCCTTTCCTTCTATCACGATAGGCTCGCCCAGCATGCGCAGCTGGTTTTCGTCAAAGCTGCCGCCAAGCGTTACGTGATAAATTTTGGGAATGGAGTGGCGGGGGTGGGTCAGCTTGTTGGCAAGCTCGCCGTCATTGGTGAGCAGCAAAAGACCGTCCGAGTCCATGTCAAGTCTGCCAACGGGGTAGAGGCGCAGGGCGCGACCGCTCTTGTCCTTGACTGTGCGGCAAAGCTCGGTTACGTTGGCTCTGCCTTTTTCGTCACTCGCCGTGCATACCACGCCGCGCGGCTTATTGAGCATAATGCAGACGCGGTCTGCCGTTGCGGGCAATATTTTTTTGCCCTTGTATACGACCTCGTCGGCGCCGGGCTCTACTTTGTCGCCCAAAGAGGCAACGGTGCCGTTTACTGTGACCTCGCCGCGCTCAATAGCCGCATCGGCGGCTCGGCGCGACATTACGCCGCAGTCGGTAAAATATTTTGAAAGTCTTATTTTTTCCATATCCGTCCTCGCGTTACCTGCCAAAAAGCCAATCAATAACGCTTTTTTTGTTGTTTGTTTTATTTACGCTGAAGGTAGCCACTAAAGGACACTCGGCAACCACGCGCCCGTCTATCCGATATACAAGTCTGCCCACCTGCTCGCCTGCGCTGACGGGGGCAAAAACAAAACGGGGCAGCTCAACGGAGCGCTCTATCCGAGCGTTGCCGCGGGGCAGTATCAGCGAAAGCTCCTGCGCGTTTGTAACGGTTACCGCATCGGTCACTCCCGAAATAACGGGCAGGGCAATATTAAGCTCGCCTTTTTTGCATAGTGTGCGGCACTCGTAAAGCGAAAAGCCAAGGTCAAACAGCTTTTCGTGGTCATGCCAATCGTCAGGCGCGTTGAGTGTTACGCAGATGAAGCTAACGCCTTGTCGCTCTGCCGCGCTGACAAGACAGCGACCGCTCTTTTTGGTAAATCCCGTTTTAATACCGCAAGCACCCTCGTATCTCTGCAAAAGCTTGTTGTGATTTACAAAAAGCCTTTTGCCATCCTCGCCGTCAAGCGCGGCGGTCTTTTTATAGGTGCCAACGATTTTGGCAAAGGTGGTGTTTTTCATAGCCTCACGCGCAATTATGGCAAGCTCGCGCGCCGTAGTATAGTGCTGCTCGTCATATAGCCCGTGTGGATTGACAAAATGCGTGTCCTCAAGCCCCAATTCTTCGGCGCGCGCGTTCATCATATCGGCAAAGCCCTCAATGCTGCCGCCTATATGAATGGCAATTGCCGCCGCCGCATCGTTTGCGGAGGACAGCAGCAGGGCATAGAGCAGGTCCTCCATAGTAATTCGCTCGCCGGCAAAAAGATAGATGGATGATCCCTCTATCCCACAAGCCTCGGGCGGCACGGTTACTATCTCGTCCACGCCGCTCATTTCCAGCGCGACCAGCGCCGTCATTATTTTTGTGGTGGATGCCATTGCCATTTTTTCATCGGCGTTTTTGTGCCAAACCACCTCTCCGCCGGACTGTTCTATAAGAATAGCGGAGTGCGCAGATATGCTTATATCTCCCTCTGTCGAAGCTTTGACATAGGAAAAGGACAAGGAGCCGCCTGCGGCGCTCTCCCTATTTTTTTGATGCTCAATTTGACTTGTACAGCTTGCATTAAAGCATAAGGACATAGCCGCGACAAGTGCGGCTATGCCATAAATTATTTTTTTCTTTTTGCGCGTTGTGGGCATAGCTCCCCCATAGGACAAGTTTTTTTATAATTATATTTGTCCCGACAGGGTTTTATGCCTTGCGCCGCCGGCGCATTACTGCTCGCTCTCGTTCTCCTCGGGCTTATCCTTTGCGAAGAGCGCCTTGATCTTAGCGATGATCTCGGGCGAACGGTCGATAATGTCGGAAAGCTGCTCCATGGGATCGGTGGGGTTCTTGATACCTATGTTGATAAGCTCAACGTCGCCTTCCTTTGATACGCAGAGCATACCGATAGGCTGAACGGTGATACCCGTGCCTCCGCCTGCGCCAAAGTTCTGGGGCTTACCCTGAGCACCGCCCGTTTTGTCATTGAAGTCAAGACCGCCCGTTGCAAATCCCATAGCTACCTTGGAGATGGGAATAATGGTAGTTCCGCTCTTTGTTTCAACGGGAGTTCCGATAACGGTGTCCGCGTCTATCATGTTGCGGATCTGTGCTAACGTTGCCTGTACTACTCCTTGAAGCTTGTTTTCAGTTGACATAATGTGTTTCCTTTCGTTTATATAAGACTTGTATATTTACAGCTTTTAGCCGTTTGCTTTCTTAGTTGTATCGGGGATCGCGTGTTGCTCTGCGGCGCTGTTCTTTGGCTGTATTTTTACCCAGCCCGCAATAAACTTAAACGCAACCTTGAATATTGCGCCGAGTATGCCGCCAAGGCTAGTTGAAAAGCCGAGCTTTACGTCTGCAACGATATCTTCAGAGAGGTAATCCGTTGAGATCTCGATATCGGCTTTATCCACTCCATGCAGGTTAGATGCCTTTTTGAGAAAGGCGAACAAGGGATGCAGACCGTTTGTTATCGCAACGTAGGTCAAGGCTATTTGCGCGGCATCCGCGCCGCCAACCTTGATATGCAGGCGCTCCACGTGGAAATGGAATTTTTTGAACAGACCCGAGAACAAGAGCCCTATGATATTCAAAAACAGGCTTATCATATCGGGCAGGGGAGGACGGGACTCGCGCTTTTTCTTTTTCTGCGCTTTTATTTCCTCTTTGGTAAGCTTTGCCTTGGCTTCCTTTGCCTGCTGCTTTTTGAGCTTTTTTTCGGCATCCTTTTTTGCCTTTTTCTCGGCTTTTTTCTTTGCCTTTTTAGCCGCCGCGGCATCCCGCTTGGCAATTTTTTTAGGCGTATAGTTACTTATTTTGTATTTTTTAGGTTTTTTGGGCAGAATTCCTATCTTGATTCCCAAAATTGAAAGGGTAAGGAGTAGCTCATCCTTCATATCAATAATTATCTTTACTCTTATGCTGAAAATCAGCACAAAGAGCGCAATTATCCCTAAGATTATCGCAAGCGCGACCATATTTGCCACTCCTTTCTCGTTTATTTGTCGTTTGCGGTATTACTCCGCCTCAGTATGCTCTGTATCGGATGTTACGTTAAGAGCAGAGGAAAAGCCGATTTCCTCAATAGTCAGCTGTTCTGCGTTAACGGTTGTGGGCGAAAGCTCGGTCTGAGGCAGCTCGTCAAGCGAGGAAAGCCCGAACACACGCAAAAACTTTTCCGTTGTGGTATAAAGCATAGGGCGACCCGGCGCATCAAGTCTTGAGAGCGACTCGATGAGATTTTTGTCCACGAGCGAAGTCATTGAATAGGACGAATCAACTCCGCGCACCGCATCTACAAAGGCGCGGGTAACCGGCTGGTTGTAAGCGACGACCGCCAAGGTTTCCAGCGTGGAATTGGAAAGATTTCCGCCGCGCTTGATGCCAAGCGCCTCGCGTATGTAGGGTAAAAATTCCTCTTTGGTTGCAAACTGGCAGGAGTCGGGATAGGTGAGCAAAAGCACGCCGCGGGGCGAGCCCTCCGCGTTATATTCAACTGCCATTGCCTCAACCATGCTTCTTACGTCGGTTGGGGAAAGGCCCAGCACCTCGGAAAGCTTTTCATATTCAACGGGGTGACCTGCCGCATAAAGTATTGCCTCGATAGCGGCGGTTACGCGCTCCAGCTTAAATTCCGTATTGTTCTGATTTTCAACGTTATTCAAAATCTATTTCCTCCTGAATGCCAATTTGCTCGTCATTACGGGGCTCGGGTGCCGTTTTACCGTCCGCCGTTACCACGTCGTTAGGGTCATCGTTGATAATAAAGGTTGCGCTGTCATCAAGCAGGGTGCCGAGGGTGTCGTAAATAAGTATTTTACGTATCTTTATCAGTTCAAGCACGCCGAGGAATATCGCTATCATATCGGGCAGGGAAACTGCGTCCGACAAAAGCTCGCGCAAGGAGGTTGCCTTTTTTTGCGACATTCGGCGCAATATGCCCGTTATCTTGACCTCAACGGGTACAATGGGCGAGCTTATCATAGGCTTGAATACCTCGCCATCCAGCTTGGGTCTGTTTTCGTTATAGGTTATTATGCGGCGGACCGCAAGGCACAGCGCCTCTATCTCCTGATCCAGCACAAAGGTTTTGTCAACGGTTATCTCGTCGGTATCCTTTTGCAGTCTGCCCGAGAATTTTGCATAGAGAGGAGCCATCTTTTTTGCCGCCTCCTTTGCCTGCTGATATTTAAGCAGGGCATCGGCAAGGGCGGCTCGGGGGTCCTCTTCTTCCTCTTCGACCTTGGGAAGCAACAGCTTGCTCTTGATAAGCATCAGCTCACTTGCCATAACGATAAACTCGCTGGCAAGCTCCAGATCAAGCGCCTCTGCAGCCGCGATATATTCAAGATATTGCTCACAGATGATATTTATTTTGATATCTTCTATGGACATCTTGTTTTTGTGGATTAGCGAGAGCAAGAGGTCAAGCGGGCCTTCAAACTTCTCAAGCTTGTAGTTCAGGGCTTCCATTAAGGTCTCCTTATCTTAAAGTCATGCAAAAATGTTAATAAGCAGGGTGAATACGGGCTGTGCTATTCCGTAAAACAGCTTTTCAGCTATCCAGGAGAATGGCGAGAAGTGGAATAAGCGCGAGCAGATCATCGATATTGCGAGTATTGCGATCATAGTGTAGCGCTCATATTTCATAATGGCGAAATACCATTTGGTAGGCAGAAAGAGCGAAAAGAATCGCGAGCCGTCAAATGGGGGGAGCGGGATCATATTGAAAGCCGCCAGCATAAAGTTGAGCATTCCGCCAAGGTAAAATAGCATGGACAAAACGGTTATCACGTTGGACAAAAACTCCATGGAATAAAGATCCTTTGCAAACGTTACGCCTATATAAAGCGTAACGGCGTAAAGAACGGAGCTTACGGTTCCCAAGATCAGATTGCAGGCGGGGCCTGCGATCGCCGTCAGCGCCATACCGCGCTTGGGGTTTTTGAAATTGCGCGCGTTTATCGGAACGGGCTTTGCCCAGCCGTAACCGAAAACGAGCATACATAAAAATCCGATAGGGTCAATGTGCTTTATAGGGTTAAAGGTCATGCGTCCTAAGTTGTATGCGGTCCTATCGCCCATTCTGTATGCCACGGCGGCGTGGGACGCCTCGTGGAACGAAAGCGCGATGAGGATAACGGGCAGGGTTAAAAGAATGCTGATGATAGCCTGCTTCAAATCCCCGCTCGCAAGCAGAGAAAACAACATAAGATACCTCCGTTTTTATAGCTTTAAGTCCGCCATACCCGCTATAGCGCGCCAAAGCTCCTCGCGCCCCTCTTTTTTGAGTGCCGAGAATGGAATTATGGGTGTACCCTCGGCGATGAGCGAGTCGCCCGATATTTTTTCAATGATGGCGGCGCGCTCGGTCTTGTTGAGCTTATCTATCTTGGTTATTGCGATAACGTATGGCATTTGCACGCTGTTCATGTAGTCAAGCATCATGGCGTCGTCGCGCGTGATACCTGCGCGGCTGTCTATAAGCTGGACCACTCCGCGTACAAGGTCGATGTTTTTATTCTTGGTAAAATAACCGTCCGTAAGCGAGGACCACTGGCCCTTGCTGTCGTGCGATCTTGCGGCAAAGCCATAACCCGGCAGGTCGACTAAAAACATCTTCTTGTCAACCTCATAAAAGTTAACGGTTATGGTCTTTCCGGGTGTTGCGGAAACGCGCGCCAGACTTTTTCTGCCAAGCAGCGTGTTGATAAGCGAGCTTTTTCCAACGTTGGAGCGGCCCGACAGCGCAACCTGCGGTATAGCATCTCTCGGGAATTGACTTGCAAGTCCCGCGGTCATTTTAAGATTGGTGTTTTGAATGTTAAGTCCCATAGGTATTCCTTAAAACTCATTTGATTTATTTGCCCGATACCGATACGGATACGGGGGTAGGGTGGGTTACTCCAACTATAGATATGGGAGTCTGCTCACCCTGTACCTCTATCTCGCCCTTGGTTATATCAAAGGTGGGCTTTTTGGGTAAGAGGGCGGCGGAAAGCACGTCCTGCGCGGTCTGGCACATAATGAAGTGTACGTTTTCGCGCACAACGGGATCTATTTTGTCAAGGTCCTTTTCGTTGTCGCGCGGTATAAGTATGGTTCTGACACCCGCGCTGTATGCCGCCATAGTCTTTTCGCGAAGACCGCCGATCGCCAACACCTTGCCGCGAATAGTGATCTCGCCCGTCATGGCAACGTCGCGGCGGACGGGCATACCCGAAAGCGCGCTGACAAGAGCGGTAAGCGTAGTTACTCCCGCGCTGGGGCCGTCCTTGGGAACTGCACCCTCAGGGAAGTGGATATGTATATCCTTTTTGCAATAGAAATCTGTGGGGATCCCATATTGAGAGGCTATCTGGCGCGCGTAAGTTACTGCCGCGTGCGACGATTCTTTCATAATGTCGCCAAGCGAGCCTGTGAGCTCAAGCTTGCCTGTGCCTTCCATAACGGCGCATTCCACCTTGAGCAGATCGCCGCCTGATTGGGTATATGCCATTCCGTTAACGATACCGACCTCGTCTTGCTCGCCTATTGCCTCGGAAATTATCTTGTCGGGGCCCAAAAGCTCGCGCAGGGTGGCGGGGGTAACGGTAATGCATTTTGCTTGGTTTTCAACTATGTGCGCCGCCGCTTTTCTGCACAAGGCGCCTATCTCTCGCTCCAGATTTCGCACACCCGATTCGCGCGTGTAAAAATCTATAATGTCGGAGAGCGCCGCGTCGGTTATTTTGAGCATACGGCGGTTAAGCCCATGGCGCTTGAGCTGACGGGGAACGAGATGATTCTTCGCAATTGCTATCTTCTGGCTCTTGGTATACGTATGCAGCTCGATTATTTCCATACGGTCTATAAGCGGGCGCGGCACTGTGTCAAGAGTGTTTGCCGTTGCGATAAAAATGCAGTCCGAGAGGTCGAACGCAAGCTCCACAAAGTGATCGCGGAAATATTTGTTCTGCTCGGGGTCAAGCACCTCAAGCATGGCGGAGGCGGGATCGCCGCGACCGTCGTTTGCCATTTTGTCTATTTCATCAAGCAGGATAAGGGGATTTTTAACGCCCGCCTGCGAGATGGCGTTGATTATTCTGCCGGGCATTGCGCCAACGTATGTTTTTCTGTGTCCTCTGATGTCGGCTTCATCGCGTATACCGCCCAGCGATACTCGAACGTATTTGCGCTTCATTGCGCGGGCAAGCGAGGAGGCGATGGAGGTCTTGCCCACTCCGGGAGGGCCCAAAAGGCAGATTATCTGCCCCTTTAAGTCGGGATTGAGCTGTTTTACCGCGAGATATTCGGTAAGGCGATCCTTAACGTCTTCAAGTCCCTCGTGATCGCGGTCAAGTATTTTCTTTGCCGCCTTAACGTCGGCTCGGTCGCGTGTGCTCTTGTCCCAGGGAATATCAAGGCATACGTCAAGATAATTTGCAAGGACCGTTGCCTCGGCGGAGCCAAAAGGCGATTTTGCCAGGCGGTCCGTTTCCTTTAACAGCTTTTTCTTGACCTCATCGGGCGCTTTGAGCGACTGTATCTTGTTGTGGTACTCCTCGATCTCGGAGATCGCGTCGCCACCCAGCTCCTCCTGGATAGCCTTCATCTCCTCGCGCAGATAGTACTCGCGCTGACCGCGGTTTATGCGCTCGCGCGTTTTTTTATGCAGCTCGTTTTCCAACCCCAGCAGCTCAAGCTCGTCCTCGGCGATAGCCAGAACGACCTCTATGCGATTGTAGGGTTCAAAGGTGGAAAGTACCTCAAGCTTGTCTTCAAATTTTATAAACAGCCCCGATGCTATCATATCGGCAAGCATTGCGGGATTTTTGAGCGATTTGAGGGAGGGGAGCAGCTTGTCTGCGGGGGGCGGAAGCAGCTTTGCAAGAGAGGCAGCCGCATCGTTAAGGCGGCGCAGATATGCCTGATGCTTAACGCTTTGCGAATCGGGCAGAGTTATGGTCTTACATAAAACGTTTGCGGTATAGTATTTGCCCGTGCGGCGAAAATCGTTGATAGCCGCGCGCGACATACCTTCCGCCACGCATCGCACGTTACCGTCACCCGTGTTCAATATTTGTTTTACTCTTATAACTGTTCCAACCGCGGCAAGACGGGGATCGTTTTCGTCCTCGGACGTAATAGCCACCGCAACCGCGTATTTTGTGCTCTCAAAAGCCTCGCGCAAGGCTTCGCGCGAGCCATATCTCTCGTCCGATATTTCAAGGTTGACGATCTCGCCCGGGAAAGTCACTACGTCCAGAGCGACTAAGGGCAGAGAGAGCTGTTCTGCTTTAACTGTATATTCTGACATTTGTTTCTCCATATTGGGTATTTGCTGAATTTACACCTTTTGTTTCTTACAAATATGTATAATCAAATATATTATAACATATATAGAGAAAAAATTCCACCCCTTAAAAGAATTTTTACAATTTTTACACCCGTGCAATAAAAAAAGCGCCGCAAGGCGCAAAATGGTTGGATATTTGCCGCCTTTTGAGCGGTAGGCTCAGGGCTGACCCAAAAAAGAAAGCACAACCGCTGGCTTCATTGCGCATTGATATCATTAGCTTGATATTTCGCAGAAACAGAGTCCGGTTGTGCAGGAAATTTATAAAGCTCCGACGCGGATCGCAGCTTTACTCGGGATTTACATTATACACCCAAAAAGCCGCTTTGTAAATATCCATTTTGTACGATTTTTTGTCGTAAATTTTGTGCAAATACATACGGTGGAGAATTTTATTCAAATTGTCGTAGTGGTTTTTGTCTATTTTAACAAATTTTTCTTGTCGTACTGATGCCACGAAAGCGCGCTTTTGTGTGTCATGCTTTTGCAAAAAAAGAGCGGAGTCTTGTCAAAACTTAACACTCAATTAAAGTTGGGGGTGTATAATCTTGTCAAATGATGGTTATTTTTGTCGAAATTTACGACAGTTTGACAGTTTTGGGAGGGCACTATGGCAAAGGCTTACGTATTTTACAACCCACTTGCAGGCAACGGAGCTTGCACAAATGACGTCAAGAGCATTGAAAATATGATAGATGACGAGATCGTGTTTTGCGATCTGACGGGCGGCAATTGTGACACTATAGAAAAGCTTGATGCGGACGATTACATCGTTATCTGCGGCGGCGACGGAACGCTAAATCGCTTTATAAACGAGGTGGACGTCGATAATATCAAAAACGACGTGCTCTATTTTGCAAGCGGAAGCGGAAACGATTTTGCACACGACGTAGGGCACGCAAGAGCGGACAAGCCCTATTCTATAAAGAAGTATCTCTGCGACCTGCCCAGCGTTACCGTTAACGG
>JAFQLG010000081.1 GCA_017414605.1 Clostridia bacterium | reverse complement strand
TTTTGTTTGCTTTCGAGCCTCATCGTCTGAAGCCCTCGGGCAAGAGGCGACTTATAGCGCGGGCGGAGCGCAACTCAACGGTCGAGGCGTAGCCGAGCCACTATACCTTGGGTTGCAAGTGACGTTTGTGCTATAACTAAGACTCCGAGGGCTTCAGATGTGGGGCGAGCTTCGTACTCCTCGCGCTGGGAATGGAATAAACATATATTAAAGAGCGTGCAAGAGGAAGCCTGCTTGCCTTGCGCCAGTTGGCGCAGCCGACACGCTCTCCTATGTTTATGCAGTGGACGGCGCTCTGGGTGGGTGCAGCGGGAACGCGTGATATACCTTTGGGTAAAGGGATATTGCGCGTTTGGGCTTGCTCACAGAGCTTGAGCTGACGCGGTGCCTGCAAGCCCTGTGCCGAGCTGCGCTCTAATGCGCGGCCGAGGCGCCCTGGGCGACGCCTGGCATCGTGGCTGCGTCCGTTCCCTGCTCGCTGCTACGGTTGCTTGCAAACGTGGCCGCGAAATCGGGCCGAGATTCTACGACGTCGCACGTCGGAGATTCTGCTCCGATGTTAAGGGAACGGCACGCGACGTGAGCTTTGGGTGGGTGTAGCGGGAACGTGCGTTGTAAGTTTTTCGAGAAAAATTTATAACGTGCGTTTGGGCGTTAAGCTCGATGCTCGCTCGGTGCGGTCCCGATGCCTGCAAAGTCCTGTGGCGCATGCTACGCTTCAGCGTGGCCGCAGACACCCAGGGCGACGCCTGGCATTGTGTCCGCAACATTGCGCCGATGCTTCTACGGTTCTGCCGAAGATCTGTTGAAGAAAAATGCTCCGATTCTCCGATTTCTTTTGAGGAGATTCGGAAGCGTTTTAGGCGCGCAAGAGCAGCGAGCGTTTTCGGGTGGGTGCAGGGGAAATACTCTCGTGAGGGGGTGTTTTGGGTGCGGTTGCGCGATGTAGCAGGACGCCAGGAATATCCCGGCGTTCTGGGTGCAAGAGCGCGAAAATAAAAATCCCCGGCGCGGATCCTCTCTTGGGCTCCGTGCTGGGGTAAAAAATAATCCCGAAAAAATCTTCATCAGTTTGAAGAATTTTTCGGGATTTTGAGGTAGTATTAAGTTTAGGGGTATTTCGCCCCGCAGGCGAAGCGAGCTGAGCGCAGCTCGGCCGAGAGCTTCGCCTCGGGTATAATTGAAACAATTATAAAGGCAGCCTTTTGAGCTGCCTTTTTTTGCTATTCGTTGATGTCGTCATTCTTATTCTGCTTCGTATGTATGCTCTGAGGATTTTGAGCTTGTACGGTCGGCATATTGCCGAACATCGAGGACGCGGCTGCGCTGACGGCAGACTGCGCTGTGGTTGGATTAGGCTGCGAAGCAGCATTATTGGATTGGGGCGTGCCAGAAGCAGATGCAGCGTCAGTAGGTTGAGATACCGCTGCGCCGACAGTTGCGGGGACTTTCGCGGCAGGGGTAGAGGTTGAGGGCGTATTCTTTGACTTTCGTTCTTCTCTGGCTTCGTTGGTTATATCTTTTACAGATAATATGGTTAGATGCGAACCTTGTTTATAATAAAATCCGCCGGCATCATCACGAACAAAGAAAGAGCAAGGAATACTAATAGAACCCTCATTTCTTAAAAACAAAAAACTTTTCCTTTTTGTTATTTCTATTTCGCTCGCTTGAGAATTTGTTGGTTCTACTGTTCTTGATAGCATATAATCTGCCTTTATAGTTGCAAAGTACCCTTTTAACGCTTTGAGAATTGTAGATTTGTCAGAAAATATTTTTAAAATTTCTTTGTATTCATCTAATCTTCCTTTCAAAAATTCAATGTTAGAACTCTTTTCGATGTCTGAATAAGTGATATTTTTAGATAGAATATTAGAGTAGACAATGGTTGGACTAAATCTTCTCAACAAAGGAACATCATTAATATGTTGTAATCCAACTAAATGAAAAAAATTTCGACTGGAAAAAAAGACTTCTATGTCAGTTTCTTTACGTTTCCTGTCGCCCACCGTTATCAAAAATCGCTTGTTTTCCAAGTTATCTTTATAAAAACGCGCGGCTTCATATAGTACGTCTTCTTTCATAACTCCTCCAAAGCAAAAAAGGCAACGCGAGTTGCCTTTTTGTATGCTTTTCTTTCGGTATTATCCTATGCAGGTTTTGGTTAAACATTAACCGTAACAAATCCCTCTTTCTAACACTCCCCTGACCGAGCATTAAAAGTCATCGGATAACGGCGTTCAAGCCACCGTTGCTAAAGGCGTCCACGCCTCGCACTATTATTATACCACTTTCTATCAAAAAAATCAACCTTTTTTGCAAAAAAATAAAAAATATCTGCACGATATTTTCGTGCAGATATTTACTCTGTATTACTCGGATATATTATCGTTCTTGCTCTGGTTTGTATGTACGCTTTGAGAATTTTGAGCTTGTACGGTCGGCATATTGCCGAGCATCGAGGACGCAGCTGCGCTGACGGCAGGCTGCTCCTCAAGGAGGGGTTTCCAGACTTTCAATGATGCGTCGTACATTTCGTTCTCGTGATTGAATGTGATAGCCGTATCGCGCATCTTATACTGCGATACCTTCCACTTGCCGTCATAGGCGTTGTGGGGCTTTCGCTCTAAAAGAGCCGAGTTCGTTTCATCGATAGGTATAAAAGGATACAGGGCTATTTTATCCCTCTTACCGTAAGATGCTTCCATTGCGTCACCAGAAAGTCCTTTAAGTTTAAACTCTACGCCTTCTTTGATTACTCCGAAAACCCCTTTGTAATCAGCAAGACGCTCGGCTACCTTCTTACCACCGATGCGGATAGCATCAAAAGATATGCTTCCGTCGTGAATTTCAAAAAATAATTTAGTCGTGTCATAATGCTCAAGGGATTTCGCTTCAAATCCCAGCATACCGAAAAAGTCACTCTCATCATACTCTATATGAACAGAGCATTTCTGATTTCGGTTAAAAAAACCGTTTCCAGATGCTGTTATTTCGCAGGACTTACCGTAGTAGTTGTCGTAGTAGTACCCCGCCGCTTCTTGAATAAGATTTACATTTTCCATACGCACCTCATATTATTCGTTCACATTGTTTCCGCCGCCTTTGCCACCGGTGTTGGCAAGAATAGCATCGAGTTTCGCTCCGCCCACGTTCGCCGCCTGTTCTGCGTAAGAGGGGGCAGGCTGGAACATATCACTGAACATTCCGCGCGCCTCAGCCGATACGCTGCCGTTCGCTGCGTTCTGGCTCTGGGGCTGAGCTGCACTCTGTGAGCCTGCATCAGAGTTAAGCGCGGTAAGCATTTCACTCGCAGTAAGTGTTACTTCCTGCTGTTGTGATGCCGCCTCGCTCCGTCTTAAAGTAAATTTGAAGTCGTCTGTATACATCAAAGTCTTGCACGGCTCGTGGTCGTCACTTGCAAGATTTGTGTTCTTCCAGCCGTCAAGCACAATCTTCGTCGGGTGAGAGAACACCCAACCAGCATAGGCGCCCTTGTTAAGTCTGAAGGTCGTCCGCTTCTCGTTGGCATCTATCACGCTCTCGCTGTCAAGATTAAACGATTTCCATTCTTTGCGAGCAGTTCCCTGCTCCGCAGGCTTATCGCCGTCAGAGGCAGAAATTTCGCCTTCTGCGAGGCTTTCTGACTTTGCCTCGGCAACATTGTCGAGTTGAGCCGTTAGCTCAGCGGCGTTGTCGTTTATAAAATCTACAATCTTGTCTGCGTCCTTGATTGCATCAAAAAGCACGTTGGGGTTGCTATGTATCTCACTTTTCCAGCCCTGCAAATACGCTGCGTGGTTGCCAATATGAGTCTTGGCAACCGTAACACCAAGCTCCTGCTCCATAAACATTGACGCAAACTCTGCACGAAGCTCCTCGGTAGCGTATTTCTCGCTTCCAAAGCCCCCGCCCATTTCTCTATTAAGGCGCGATGCAGCACCAGTTGCGTGTCCTATCTCGTGCAACGTCGTGCCATAGTAGTCAGCCAAGGTTTCAAACGTCGTCTTTTCGGGAAGGTGAATACTGTCGGTCGTGAGAGAGTAGTAAGCTCTGTCACCGCCGTCGTGCGTTATCTTGCACTGCTTGTCATTCCAAGCGCGGATTGTAAGCTCCGCGCGCTCGTTCTGCTCGGTAGCCTCAACGTGGGGCTTCGCCGCGAGTGCGGGAACGCCCTCGATAATGGAACAATTAAATACCGTATAGGTCTTGTTTATGGTTCTTACGTTCTCTTTCCAGTATTTATCTTGCTCCTCAAGCGTCAGCGCGTTGAACATTCGCCAGTCAAGGTCTTGCTTCGTGCTTTTGTCGTAGAAACGGAAAAATTCAACGGGAACGCCTGCGCCCTTTCCCATAGAGGAACCGTCCTCTTTCTTCTTGAAGCTCCAACCGTTATTTTCCATTTGGTTAAAGGTACACCAACGGTTATCCTCGTAGCCTCTCTCCTGCGCTACAAAGTATAAGAGGACGTTGTTTACCCCACGGTATTTCTTCCCTGCCATACTGACAGGCGCACGCATATTGCCGCCAAGGCTCCAAGGCTTGCTCCAGTTTAACGTCCTTCCTTCGATAAGCTTCAGAACGGTATCAACAAGCTGTTGGCGGTTCTTTGGAAGCTCTTTCTTGTTTTCTGCTGCCATAATATCACTTCCTCTTGAAATCAATTTTGACTTCTCTTTCCTCGTCTGCCTCTCCAAAAGAACCGTCGTCGAGGTAAATGCCGAGCTTGTCGGCAAGAAGCTCTGGGGTAATCTGCGCCCCGGGATTAAGATTTATAACGTATTCTGTGCCGTCG
>JAFQLG010000080.1 GCA_017414605.1 Clostridia bacterium | reverse complement strand
CCTGCAATCGTCACACAAATCAAACCTTAACGGTCCAGCCGAATTTGTCTTCTGCCTTGCCCCACTGGATAGCGGTGAGCGTATCGTAGAGCTTTTGAGCCACGGGGCCTATCTCGTTATTATTGATGACCATCTTCACGTCGCCCGTATCGAGCAGACCCATGGGAGAAACGACTGCCGCCGTTCCCGTTCCGAAAGCCTCGTCAAGCTTGCCGTTGGCATAAGCCTCCTCTACCTCTGCAAGCGAAAGCTTTCTCTCCTCAACAACGTATCCCATTTCGCGAAGCAGCTGAATGCTGGATCTTCTGGTAACGCCGGGCAGTATGCTTCCCTCCTCAAGTGCAGGAGTAACCACCTTGCCGTCCAGCACGAAGAACACGTTCATCGCGCCGACCTCGTCAATGTATTTGTGCTCGATGCCGTCAAGCCAGAGCACCTGCGAATATCCCATTTTTTCAGCCTTTTCCTGTCCTATAAGCGAGCAGGCGTAGTTGCCGCCTACCTTAGCAAATCCCGTTCCGCCCTTGACTGCGCGCACGTATTCGCGCTCGACGAATATCTTGACTGGCTTTATTCCCTCGGCATAGTATGCGCCAACGGGACAGGTTATTATCATAAACTTGTAGCTCTTGGAGGGATGAACTCCGAGCTGTACGTCTGTTGCGATAATGAAAGGACGGATATAGAGCGAGGTTCCCTCCTTGCAGGGCACCCAATCCTCCTCCACCTTTACAAAAGCGCGGATCGCTTCAAGCACGTCGTCCTTGTCAAGCTGAGGAATGCACAAGCGCTCGTTTGTGCGATTCATTCTGTCAATATTCTGATCGGGGCGGAAAAGCTGAACACTACCGTCAGGTGTGCGATAAGCCTTAAGTCCCTCAAACATCTCCTGCGCATAGTGGAACACCATGCACGCGGGATCAAGCGAAAGATTCTGATAGGGCACTATTCTCGCATCGTGCCAGCCCATGCCCTCATCATAGTCCATAATGAACATATGGTCCGTAAAGTGCTTCCCAAAGCCGAGATTATCCCAATCGGGCTTTGCCTTTTTCTCTTTTACAAGCTCGTATCTGATATTAAGCATTGATATATACCTTCTTTTTTAAGAGTAAATTACGTCAAATATTAGCGGCAAGAATATCACCCATATGGGAGCATCCCACCTTGATAAAACCGTCCTTATATATGTCGGGAGTGCGGTAGCCTGCGTCAAGCGCCTTATTGACCGCCGCCTCAATAGCGTCCGCCTCGCCCATCATATCAAAGGAATAACGCAGCATCATGGCAACGCTCATAACCGTTCCTATAGGGTTTGCAATATCCATTCCCGCTATGTCGGGAGCCGAGCCGTGAATAGGCTCGTACATGCCAAGCGTGCTCTCCGAAAGTGAAGCCGAGGGCATCATTCCGATAGATCCCGTAAGCATACTTGCCTCGTCCGACAGTATGTCGCCGAACATATTCTCGGTAACGAGAACGTCAAACTGCGCGGGGTTCTTGATAAGCTGCATAGCAGTATTGTCAACCAGAATATCACTGTATTCAACCTCGGGATATTCCGCGCAAAGACGGTGCATGGTAGCTCTCCAAAGTCTTGAAGAATCAAGCACGTTTGCCTTATCCACGCTTGCAAGTCTTTTTCCGCGCTTCATGGCCGCTTCAAACGCCACGCGACCGATGCGCTCTATCTCATGCTCCGAGTAAGTCATACAGTCGGTTGCAACCTTTTCGCCGTCCACGGTTTCAGTGTATCTCTTGCCAAAATATATTCCGCCCGTCAGCTCGCGCACTATCATAAGATCTATGCCGCCGCCAACTATGCTTTGCTTTAGGGGCGAGGAATCGGCAAGCTGGGGGAAAAGCTTTGTGGGGCGGAGGTTTGCAAACAGTCCAAGCTCGCGTCTTACCGCCAAAAGTGCCTTTTCGGGTCTTATCGATGGGTCAACGTTATCCCACTTGGGACCGCCGACGGCGCCAAGCAAAACCGCATCAGCGCTCTTGCACTTCGCCATTCCCTCCTCGGTTATCGGCACGCCGTACTTGTCTATCGAGCAGCCGCCGATATCCACCTCTGTATAGTTGAACTTATGTCCGTATTTTTCGGCAACCGCATCAAGCACCTTGACCGCCTGACAAACGATCTCGGGACCTATTCCGTCACCCTTGAGTAAAACAATGTTTTTTTCCATATTATCACGCTCTCTTAAGCGAATTCAAAAGCCCATCCGAGTTGATTATATCCTTAATAAACTCAGGGAAAGGCTCTGCCTTATAGGTTTCGTTTTTGGTGAGATTGGTTATAACGCCCGTATCAAAATCTATCTTTACAGCGTCCCCATTCTCAATCCTCTCGCTCGCCTCGGGACACTCGAGAATAGCCAGACCGATATTTATCGCGTTTCTATAGAAAATGCGAGCAAAGGTCTTGGCGATAACGCAGGATATTCCTGCCTTTTTTATTGCTATGGGCGCATGCTCGCGGGAAGATCCGCAGCCGAAATTGGCTCCGCCAACCATGATATCGCCCTCGTTCACCTTTTTAACAAAATCCTTGTCGATATCCTCCATGCAGTGCGCCGCAAGCTCCTTGTGATCTGCGGTGTTGAGGTATCGCGCGGGGATTATAACGTCGGTATCAACGTTGTCGCCGTATTTATGTACGTATCCGTTTGCTATCATATCCATTCCCTCCTTGTCATATCTCCGAGGGGTCAACGATGTGACCCGCAACGGCGGTTGCCGCCGCTACCTCAGGGCTTGCAAGGTATATTTTAGAAGTTACGTGGCCCATTCTTCCAACAAAATTGCGGTTGGTCGTAGCAACGGCGATCTCATTCTCGGCGAGTATTCCCATATATCCGCCAAGGCAGGGGCCGCATGTGGGAGTTGAAACAACACAGCCCGCATCAATAAAGGTGTCTATATAGCCCCTCTTGATGCACTCCTTGTAGATGCTCTGCGTTGCGGGGATAATTATACATCTTACGTCGCGCGCAACTCTCTTGCCTGCAAGATATTTTGCCGCCGCCTCCATATCGGAAATGCGGCCGTTAGTGCAGGAGCCGATAACTACCTGATCGGGTACTATATCGGAAAGCTCTTTTGCAAGCCTTGTATTTTCGGGGAGATGGGGACACGCCACCGTGGATTCTATCTCGGAGAGGTTTATAGTGTACACTTCGTCATACTCTGCATCGGGGTCAGCCGAGAAAACCTTGTATTCTCTATTTACTCTTTCGCCTACGTATGCCAAGGTTATGTCGTCAACCTCGAATATCCCGTTCTTTGCGCCTGCCTCGATAGCCATATTTGCCATGCAAAGACGGTCATCAATAGACAGTGACTTCAATCCTTCTCCCGAGAACTCCATGGAGCGATAAAGTGCTCCGTCCACGCCGATCATGCCGATAATATGCAAAATAACGTCCTTACCCGACACGTGCGGCTTGAGCTCGCCTACAAGGTCAAACTTTATAGCCGAAGGTACCTTGAACCAGGCCTTGCCCATAGCCATTCCCGCCGCCATATCGGTACTTCCGACACCGGTTGAGAATGCGCCAAGCGCGCCGTAAGTGCAGGTGTGAGAATCGGCACCTATAACGCAGTCGCCGGGGGCAACAAGTCCCTTTTCGGGGAGCAACGCGTGCTCAATACCCATATCTCCAACGTCAAAATAATTTGTAACATCAAATTTGCGCGCAAAGGTTCTGCACTGCTTGCACTGCTGCGCCGCCTTTATATCCTTGTTGGGCACAAAGTGGTCCATTACAAGTGCTATCTTATTTTTATCAAAAATGCCTTCAAAGCCATTTTTGCTGAATTCGTTTATAGCAACGGGAGATGTAATGTCGTTTCCAAGCACTAAGTCAAGGTTCGCCATTATCAGTTGTCCCGCCTTTACACTCTCAAGTCCCGCGTGCGCCGCCAGGATCTTTTGTGTCATCGTCATTGCCATTTTGATTACCTCTTTTTTTCTGTGTGGGGGATGAAGAAACTTTTGTCAAGCGAAGTTTTCGCAGAAAACTCGCAGCATCGGCGCAGTCGGTACAACTTTCATTTGGGGAAAGCGACCCAACCTGTGCGCCATCTAACCATTAAAGCTTCTTATTGATAGCCGAGAACAGCGCGTATATAGAGGAAGCGATAATATCGTCATGAACGCCCGCACCCCAGCTCATTTTGCCATCCTCGCACATAATGCCAACGTAGGTCACCGCCTTGGAATGAGAGCCCGCTTCAAGCGCATGCTCCGTATAGGTAAGACCCGAGTAGCTGATGCCAAGATTCTTTTTGATCGCGTTGCTTACTGCATCCAAGCGGCCGTTGCCCTCTGCAGAAATATCCCTGATCTCTCCGTTATATTCAACGGTTACAAGAGCCTTTATCACAGCGCCAGAGCGCACGAAATGATAATCTGTCAGCTTAAGCGGAGCATTGATGTTGACGTATTCCTTGTTGAACACGTCCAGCACCTCATCGGGAAGCAGCTCCTTGTGAGAATGGTCGGAATAGCTCTTTACGGTATAGCCAACGTCCTCGCGCATAGCCTTTGGCAGAACGTATCCGAAATTGTGCTCCAAGAGATAGCCTATGCCTCCCTTGCCGGACTGGGAATTGATGCGGATAACGTCGGTTTCGTATTCTCTACCAACGTCCTTGGGGTCGATGGGAAGATAAGGCACCGTCCAATAGCGGCAGGTGTGGTCCTCTCTCCACTTCATTCCCTTGGCAATAGCGTCCTGATGAGAGCCCGAGAATGCCGCAAACACGAGCTTGCCCGAATAAGGCGAGCGGTCGCCCACCTGCATTCTTGTAACTCTCTCGTAAAGCTCGCATATTGAGGGCATATCGGAAAAATCAAGTCCGGGGTCTACTCCCTGCGAAAACATGTTGAGCGCAACTGTTACGATATCGGTATTTCCCGTTCTCTCTCCGTTTCCGAAAAGCGTTCCCTCAACTCTGTCGCCGCCCGCGAGAAGTCCCATTTCAGTATCTGCAACCGCACATCCGCGGTCGTTGTGGGGATGGAGCGAGATTATTACGCTCTCGCGATATTTTATGTTATCGTTTATATACTGCACCTGGTTTGCGTAAACGTGAGGCATGGAAAGCTCAACGGTTACGGGCAGGTTGATTATCACCTTTTTATCGGGCGTGGGCTGCCATACGTCAAGGACAGCGTTACACACATCCAGGGCATATTCCACTTCGGTGCCGGTAAAACTCTCGGGAGAGTACTCGAACCGGTAATTGCCGCCGTCCTCCTCGGTCAGCTTCTTAAGGAGTTTGGCTCCATCGGTGGCAAT
>JAFQLG010000079.1 GCA_017414605.1 Clostridia bacterium | reverse complement strand
CCTCGATGAGATAGAGGCGGCGCTGGACGAGGTCAACGTTGAGCGACTTGCGCAGTACATAAAGAGATATACGGACGGAACGCAGTTCATTATGATCACCCACCGCCGAGGAACTATGGCGGCGGCAACCAGACTGTACGGCGTAACCATGCCCGAGCACGGAATCTCAAAAATACTTACCCTCGACGTCAAGGACATCGAGAAGAAGAAAGATGGTGAATGGAATGGCATTTTTGAGTAATATTTTCGGCAAAAAGAATAAAAACGAAAAAAGTCGTGGCGAGGAGATAATGCAAGAGCTCGCCGAGATAGATAACTCGGAAGAGGAGCTTACGGACGAGGAAATAGCCGCAGCGGAGCGATTTGAGGCAGAGAATGGCGACAAGTACGTAAACGAAACGTCACTTGATGTGGACGGAGAGTTTATCGATTTTGAAAGCCTCGTGGACGAGGACGAATACGAGGACGAGGAAGAAGAGCTTTCGGCGGACGACAAGAACGAAGAAACCGAGGACGAAGAAACCGAGGACGAGGAAGATGACGAGCAGGTATCCTTCTGGGAGCGTCTTAAGAGCGGACTTGCCAAAACCAAGAATGCACTTTTCGGCGGTGTTCACGACCTGCTTTCCAATTTTGTCCGCGTGGACGAGGACCTGCTTGACGAGCTTGAGGAGCTGCTTATTATGGCAGACCTCGGAGTTGCGGCAACCGAATCCATAATCGACGAGCTTCGCGACAGAATAAAGGACGGTCGCTTAAAGGAAAAGGACCAGGTGGTTGACACCTTAAAGGAGATCATCGGCGAGATGATAGGCGAGCATCAGCCCCTGAAGCTCGAGACCACTCCCTCGGTCATTCTCGTTATAGGTGTAAACGGCGCGGGTAAGACCACGTCCATAGGTAAGATCTCAAAGAGATTGCGCCAGGCGGGCAAAAAGGTGGTAGTTGCGGCGGCGGATACCTTCAGAGCGGCTGCTATAGATCAGCTGGAGGTGTGGTGTAAGCGTGCAAAGGTGGATATCGTCAAGCAGCAGGAGGGAAGTGACCCTGCCGCAGTAGTGTTTGATGCTATCAGCTATGCCAAGAAAAAAGAGGCGGACGTACTCATTATAGATACCGCAGGTCGCCTCCACAACAAGCAGAATCTTATGAACGAGCTTGCCAAGATAAACAGAGTTATAGACCGCGAGCTTGAGGGCGCTTGTCGCGAGAATCTATTGGTGCTGGACGCAGCAACGGGTCAGAATGCCGTTATTCAGGCAAAGGAATTCAGCAAGGCGGCAAATATAACGGGTATAACGCTCAATAAGCTGGACGGTACGGCAAAGGGCGGCATCGTTATTTCTATCAAGCAGGAGCTTGGCATACCCGTCAAGTTTATCGGCGTTGGTGAAAAGATAGACGATATGCAGGAGTTTGACGCGCGCCAGTTTATAGATGCGCTGTTTGAATAATCAAATATATAAAGTAGGAGAACGGTATGAAATTTATTGAGAATATCACAAGCTACATTCCGTGCGCTCAAAAGCCGGAAGTTAACGTTGGAAAAATCGTTTTCAAAACGGTTGCAATAACCGCTGCCGTGTTTGCCTTTGTACCCACCGTAATAAAGGTAAATAAGGGCAAGGGCTTTGATGCTTACGCTCTATTAAGCCATGTAAAGTATGAAAAGAGCACCGCTGAGGACGGCAAGGTTCGTCGCGATATAACTATAAATCTTTTGGACCTTGAGCGCTACGGTGTGAGCATTAAAGGCAAAGCACAAACTGAAGAAGAAAATGAAGATAGTTCTTGCATCGAGGAATAAAAAGAAGATAGGAGAGCTTCGCGCCATTTTATCAGAGTATATTGAAGGCGTTGAAATACTTTCTCTGGACGACGTGGGCATTTTCGGCGAGATAGAAGAGAACGGCGAAACCTTTGAGCAAAACGCGCTCATAAAGGCTCGCGCGGCAGCCGAATCGGGCTTTATCGGCGTTGGTGATGACTCGGGACTCTGTGTGGATGCGCTTGACGGCGCGCCGGGAGTGTATTCCGCGAGATACGCGGGTGACCACGGCGATGACGAGGCAAACAACGACCTTCTGCTCAAAAATCTGGAGGGAAGAGAGGACAGGAGCGCGCGATTTGTGTGCTGCATCGCCTGCGTTTTCCCCCAGAGTATGGGGTATGAGCCAATCGTGGTGCAAGGAAAGGTCGAGGGCGAGATAATAAAGGAAAGGCGCGGATGTGGCGGCTTTGGATATGACCCTTTGTTTTACGTTCCCTCGCTTGACAAAACGCTCTCCGAAATAACGCCCAAGGAGAAGAACGCCATCAGCCACCGCGGAAATGCAATAAAGCATTTCGCCAAAGAATTAAGCAAGCTTAATATATGAGTTAAGCAAACTAAACACAAGAGGAAAATAAACAATGATAACATCAAAACAGAGAGCATATCTGCGCGGACTTGGTGCATCTTGTCCCGCGATAATGCAGATAGGAAAGGGCGGCATAACGGACAATCTTGTAAAAACCGTATCCGACGCGCTTGAGGCAAGAGAGCTTGTAAAGCTTTCCGTGCTTGAAAGCTGCGAGCTTACGCCCAGAGAAGCGTCCGATGAGCTTTGCGAGGCGCTTGGAGCAGAGGGAGTTTCGTGTATCGGTCGCAAGATCGTGCTTTACCGCGAATCAAAGGATAAAAAGACTATTCAGCTGCCTCGCTGATAAAAATAACTTTTATTTGGAGTTATATGTTAAGAATAGGAATTTACGGAGGAGCCTTTGCTCCCATACATAAGGGACACGTTGAAGCGGCTAAGGCATTTATGCGCCAGATGTGGCTTGACGTTTTGTTCATCGTTCCCACGGGCGAGAGTCCGCACAAGGAGATGGACAGGAGCGCAACGGGTGCTGACAGGCTTGAAATGTGCAGGCGCGCATTCAGCGGTGTTGAGGGCGTTATTATCTCGGATACGGAGATAAAGCGCGGCGGCAAGAGCTATTCTATTGACACCGTTCGCGAATTCGCGCGTGACGATTGCAGACTCTTTATGCTGTGCGGAACCGATATGATACTCACGCTGGACGCCTGGGACGGAGCGGATGAGATATTCAAGCTCTGCTATCCCGCCTATATTCGCCGCGAGGACGACCGCACGCTTGACTCCATGATAATCAACAAGCTCAAGCAGTACCAGGAAAAATATCACAAAAACGTTGTTCGCATAGCGGCACCCGTTATCGATATTTCTTCCAGTGAAATAAGACGCAGGCTTAAAAGGGGCGAGGACGTTAGCGAATACATGTCACCCGAGGTGCTTCAATACATTGATGAAAAGGGGCTTTATAGATGATGAGGGAGAGCATTAGCTTATATCAACTTGACACATTGCGCTCCCAAATTGGCGGCGATATGTCAAAGACAAGGCTTGAGCATACGCTGGGCGTTGAACAAACGGCGGCGCTTATGGCAGATATCTATTGTCCCGAGATCAAAAACGAGCTTTGCGCGGCGGCGCTTTTGCACGATATTACAAAGGAGCTGTCCACCAAGGATCACCTTGAGATATTACAAAGATATAAAGCAGAGCGCATAGAAGAGCTTTTGGCATCCCCTGCAACGCTGCATGCTGTGACCGCGACGCTCATTATCCCCCGGAAGTATCCCGAGTACGCTATAGACGAGATTATTGGCGCCGTTCGCTATCACACAACGGGCAGGGCGGATATGACGCTTGGAGAAAAGATAATATACCTTGCCGATTACATTGAGCCCACCAGAAAATACGAGGGCTGCAAAAGACTCCGCCGCGAGTTTTTCGCCGCGGATTTCGACAAGATGACAAGGGAGCAAAAGCTTTTGCATCTTGACTCGGTAATACTTCAAAGCCTGGATATAACTCTTGCACATTTAGTTGATATGGGCGGCGTTATCTGCTCTGATACGTTAGAGGCAAAGCAATATATTGAAAACCAACTTGGCAACCAAAAAAATGGAGAGAACTAATGGAAAACACAGTAAACGAAAATCAGATTGAAAATCTTGAAAACGCGACACCCGAGTATCTTGCAAACAAGATAGCCGAGGTGCTTGACAATAAAAAGGCAAAGGACATTAAAGTGCTTTACGTTGGCGATAAAACGGTAATAGCAGATTATTTCGTGCTTGCAAACGGAAACACTGGAACGCACGTGCGCTCGCTTGCGGACGAGGTTGAGTACAAGATAGGCCTTGGAGGTGTAACTCCCGCTAACGCCGAAATGAAGGCGGATAATTGGAAGGTGCTTGATTATTCCAACGTCATCGTGCATGTATTTGACCGCGAAGCTCGCGAATTTTATAAGCTTGATAAGCTATATACAGATTTCGAGTAAATAAAAAAGGGGACGGTTCTATAACCGTCCCCTTTTTATTGTACAATTATTTTCTTTGCTCAAGGAGCCAATCAAGCAGCTCTCGGGTATATGCCTGCACCCAGCTGTCGTGTCCAACGCCCTCATATCTTGAATATTTGACGTTGCCGCCTGCCTCGCGGATCTTTGCTACCATCTGGTCGGAATAGGAAACGTCAACTGTGGCGTCACGTGCGCCGTGGAAAGCCCAAACGGGCATGGTCAGCACAGCGGCATTCCAGGGCATACCGCCGCCGCAAACGGGCGCGATAGCCGCAAACCGCTGGGGCTTAGCCATTGCGGTAAACCACGTGCCAAATCCACCCATTGAAAGACCGGTGAGATATATTCTGTCCTCGTCAACGTTGTATTCTTCAACGATCTGATCGATAAATCTTAGAATTGACTCAACCTTTGCAGCCCAGAAAATATCCTTGGGGCATTGAGGAAAGACGAAAATGCAGTCCTCGCGCGCCTCGGTCTGCAAGTACTTTGGAAATCCGTGGACTTCCACGAGGTCGAGGTCATTTTGACCGTCACCGCGCTCACCTGCGCCGTGCAGCTGGAGGATGAGAGGCAGCTTTTTGCTTGTATCGTCGGGAGTGTAAGCAATAAATGAAAACTCCCACTTTTGTTCCTTGTGTATAAGCTTTTTCATAACTTAACCTCAATTATAGCTTTCAATGGCGTCCCTGTCGCTCGCTGTAAGCTTAACAGTTCTGTTTTTGTCGCCGTTGTAGTAAATGAGCAGAGAACCGTATGGCTTTTCACCGTAATCTATATCGCCAACGTAATAAAAGTCAACGTAAACGCCGATAACGTCATCCGTGATCGTCACATTGTCAAACACGAATCTGCGATAGTTGTAAAGCGTTTTTTGCGCTTTTTTCATGTCCGAAGGGAAGAGGCGCTCGTATCTCACAGCCTCGGGCGTTTTGCCGTCGTTGTCATTCTTGTTATCGGGTGTCAAGTCGTACATAATGACGAGTGTAACGTCATATACTTCCTCATCGCGCGAGGGCACGGAGGGCAGGTTGTAGTCCTCTTGGGTGTGTCGAAGTGTGCTGTTATTGTAGCGGAATACGAATTGAAGCTGATCGGCTTCCTTTATAAACACCGATTGTGTTATGCCGAAATAACCGTAATTATTTTCGCCGCGCGTGTGCGTGGTCTGGTTCTGATCGTACATGGTAAGCTTGCCGTCCGTATTATCGTATGCCTGACATAACTTTTCATTTGGTATGATAGTATTCATTTCGCGAGGATCGATTGAGCTGTCAATTATGCGCCAGAGCAAAAGCCCTACCACCGCGGCAATGAATAAACCGCAAACGGCTTTGACTATAAAGCCGAAAATGCGCCATTTATAAGATGAGCGAGCCATTATAACTCCTTATTTTTCATATTTTTGAGCGTATCCAGCGCGTCCTGCAGAATTATCTGCGCCGAAAGCGTGTCGATGACGCCTTTTCTTTTTTGGCCGCGGGTGTCTGTTTCGTTGAGATAGCGCGCCGCAACCATGGTCGACATTCGCTCGTCCACCATAACGATAGGTAGACCGTGAGTTACTTCGTCATTTTCCAGAAGTTCGCTCAGTATAGAGGCAAACTTTTTGGCGTGTTCGGCGCGGGGGCCAAGACTGCCGTTCATATTGACGGGAAGACCCACAACTACGCCACCCGTTACGTTTTGCTCCTTAATAATCTCCACGATGCGCGCCGCGGTCCTTTGCATACCGCCAACGCTTATCTGACCGATACCCGATGCCAGAAAGCGCGTAACGTCGCTGACTGCAAGCCCCGTTCGCTTATCGCCAAAGTCTATTCCGAGTATTTTTCCTTTTGTACCTAGTAATCTTTGCATTTTTATCTCTTTTCACAAATTAAAATTTGAATTCCGAGCTTGTCAGCCTGATGATCAGCTTTAAGTCGTCGGGCTGCTCGGATGCCTCGTGGGCGGCCTTGTTTCTGTGAATTTCGCCGCATCCCGTGCATTTGTGAATGATGACGTAGCCCTTTTTGGGGTCGGTTATGACCTTAACGGGCTCCATAGGTGCGCGACACTCGCAGGCACGGTCGCCGGGGTTTATGTCAACGTGCAAAGACCAGAGGCAAAAGGGGCAATGGTTGCGCGACGTATATCCAAGCGGCAAAACGGAGCGTCCGCAATGCGCGCACACAAATCCGCTGTCGTTTTTTGAAAATCTTTTTGTTTCCATCGCGTCCTCCGCAAAACTCAAATCACTATAAAAATTATAGTATATTTTAAGTTAAAAGTCAAGCAAAAAAGGGAAAAGACTTGTGTCTTTTCCCTTTGATTGTTATTTAGTCCTTTTTAAGCGACTTTTTTGTTCCGTCGGGGTACTGAATAACAGTGTTGTCCAGCTGCTGACGGAAGTTTTTGCGGAATTCCGCTATAAATTCGGCTCTGAGACGGTCGCGGTCTGCCATCTCCTCGGGCGAGAGTGTTTCGCCTGCTTTGATGCGCGCCGCGTATTCATTGAGCTTTTTCGTTCTTGCGCTAACTGTTTCCGACATTGCATTAACCTCTGATATTAAGACCAAGCTTGTAGGAGAGGTCCTTGAGTATCTTTGTCGATACCTTGTCGGCTTCCTCAACGGTAAGCGTGCGGTCGGTTGCGCGGAGTGTTACGCGGAATGCAACGCTCTTCTTTCCTGCGCCTATCTTGTCGCCGCGGAATACG
Source organism: Clostridia bacterium (assembly GCA_017414605.1). The sequence goes on along the minus strand of JAFQLG010000079.1, from coordinate 6,298 downwards.
TCAAAGAGCGCAACGCCCTCACAAAGCTTGCCTGCCGCCTTCTTCATTACCTCGGCGATAGTACCGACCTCAAGTGCCTCGTCACAAACGAATGAGAAGTCGCGGGTTACCGCAGGGAACTTGGGCAGAGGCTTGTAATCTATAACCGTGTCGGCATTTGCCCAAATGTCGTCAAAGCTGAGCTCTGCCGCATAAACGGGCACGCTGATGCCGTAATTTTGAGCTGTAAGAGGATGAATTTGTCCGAGAACTCCAAGCTCGTGTCCGTCCGCCGTTAAGACCTTGGCGCATCTACCGGGGTGATATGCGGCATTGTCGGCAACTGATACGTACTTTGCATCCTTGATGCCCGCGAGCGCGAGAATATTCTCAACTATGCCCTTGAGCGTGTAGAAATCCTCGTCCTTACCGTAAGCCGCAAGTGTGATGACCTTCTTTTCGGTGGGAAGCTCGTTCTCCTCGGGTGGGGGGAGATGAACGGATGCCATCTCAAAGAGACGAACGTCCTCGTTTGAGAAGTTGACGTTGCGCGCAACGACCTCAAGCATAGAGGGGAGAGCAACGGTTCTCATAACGCTGGTGTCCTCGCCGAGAGGATTGGAAATGACCACGCTACGTCTGAGTGCATCGTCGGCACTCATTCTTATCTTGTCGTAGTACTTGGGAGAGATGAAGGAAAACGTCTGTATCTGGTCAGCGCCCATACCGTACAGAGCGTATTCGCAGTCAACCTCAAATTGCTGCTTGGGTGTTCTGCCGCCCTGTGTGGTCTCGGCATTGATGCAGGTGGATTTGATGTTATTGTAGCCGTAAATACGGATAATTTCCTCGGCTACGTCCTGCATGCAGGTAAGATCCTGACGGAAGGAGGGAACGTATATCTTGTCGCCGTCAACTCGACATTCAAGGCGCTCGAGCACGCTCTTCATGTAGTCGTATGAAAGCTCAACGCCAAGGAAACGGTTGATCTTGTCAGCGTCAAGGGGAAGAACCACTGTTTCGGGCTTGGTGGGGTAAACGTCGATAGTGCCGTCAACCACGTCACCTGCGCCGAGAAGCTGGACGAGTTCGCAAGCGCGGAGAAGTCCCGCCATACAGTTTTCACTGTCAAGTCCCTTTTCAAAGCGGGAGGAGGATTCGGTTCTCATTCCGTTCTTTTTAGCAGTTACGCGCACGGAAGGACCGTTAAAGCTTGCCGACTCAAATACAACGGTTGCGGTCGTGTCCTTGATCTCGCTGTTTGCGCCGCCCATAACACCCGCAAGAGCGCATGCCTTTTTGCCGTCCGCGATGACGAGCATAGAGGAGTCAAGCGTGTGATCCTTATCGTCAAGAGACTTGAAGCTCTCGCCGTCGTTAGCGCGGCGAACGTTTATAGCCGAGCCCTCGAGCATTGCGTAGTCAAACGCGTGCATAGGCTGACCGTATTCAAGCATAACGTAGTTTGTTATATCAACGATGTTGTTGATGGGGCGCACGCCCGCCGCGCGAAGTCTCATACGGAGCCAAAGGGGCGAGGGAGCGATCTTAACGTTCTTGACAACCTTTGCGGCATAGCGGTAGCAAAGGTCGGGAGCGCTTATTTTAACGGAAAGATAGTTGTCTATCTTATCTCCGTCCGAAAGCTCGCGTACAACGGGAGCAGGAACCGAGAAGGGCTTGTCAAAGCTTATTGCCGTCTCGCGTGCAAGACCGATAACGGAAAGACAGTCGGGGCGGTTGGAGGTTATCTCAAACTCAACAACGGTGTCGTTAAGCATAAGCGCCTCTTTGATGTCCATGCCAACCTTGTCCTCAAAATCCTTGCCGAGAATGAGGATACCGTCCTCAATGGCATCGGGCATATCGTGGAGCGAGAGGTTAAGCTCGGCGATGGAGCAGAGCATACCGAAGGACTCAACTCCGCGCAGCTTGCCTGCCTTGATGGTAACGCCGCCGGGAAGGTGAGCCACGGGAATAGCTGCGGGGACTATGTCGCCCTCGTGTACGTTCTGCGCACCCGTAACTATTTGTGTGACCTCCGAGCCAATGTCAACCTGGCATATCCAGAGGTGGTCGGAGTCGGGATGGCGCTCCATCTTGACTACCTTTGCGACCTTAACGTTTTGGATATCCTCGCCGAGAGTCTCGTAGCACTCGACCTTGGAGCCCGTGTCGGTCATTCTGTCGCAGTATTCCTTTGTGGAGATACCGTCTGTATTTGTAAAATCGTGAAGCCAATTAAGCGAAAGATTCATCTTTGATATCTCCTTTCATCAGAACTGTTCTATGAAGCGTACGTCATTCTCGTAGAAGTGACGTATGTCGTCAATGTGATATTTAAGCATAGCGATACGCTCAACGCCCATACCGAAGGCAAAGCCGCTGTACACCTCGGGGTCGATACCGCAGTTGCGGAGAACGTTGGGGTGTACCATACCCGCGCCAAGAATTTCTATCCAACCCTCGCCCTTGCAAAGACGGCAACCCTTGCCGCCGCACATAAAGCAGGAGATGTCAACCTCAGCCGAGGGCTCGGTGAAGGGGAAGTGGTGAGGACGGAAGCGAATTCTCGTGTCCTCGCCGAATTCTACCTTTGCAAAGGATTCAAGCATGCCCTTGAGGTCGCCCATGGTGATCCCCTTGTCAACTACAAGACCTTCCATCTGGTGGAAGAGAGGCGAGTGAGTTGCGTCCATAGCGTCGCTACGGTAAACGCGACCGGGAGAGATTATGCGGATAGGGGGCTTCTGCACTTCCATAACTCTTGCCTGAACGGGAGAGGTCTGGGAACGGAGAAGAATATTCTCGGTGATATAGAAGGTATCCTGCGTGTCGCGTGCAGGATGGTTTTCGGGAATATTAAGAGCCTGGAAGTTGTAATAATCGTACTCAACCTCGGGGCCTTCGGCAATAGAGAAGCCCATGCCGATAAATATGTCCTCCATATCTCTCTGAACGAGAGTGAGGGGATGGCGATGTCCCATTTTTTGAGTCTTTGCGGGAACGGTGACGTCCAGCTTTTCGGCTACGAGTGCCGCCTCAAGAGCCTCAGCCTTAAGAGTCGCCTTTTTCTCACCGATAGCCTGCTCAATTTCGGCTCTGACTTCATTTGCTATTTGACCTACAACGGGTCTTTCCTCGGGCGAGAGCTGTCCCATGCCGCGAAGAACGGCGGTGAGCTCACCCTTTTTGCCGAGATACTTAACTCGGAGTGCTTCAAGCACTGCGTCGTCGGTCTCGGGCGAGGCGATGGCTTGGAGCGCCTCCGCCTTTATGCGATTAAGAGTTTCCTTCATTTTGAAATTCCTTTCAAATTTATATAGAATTTAATTTTACAAACAGGGTTAAACATGGCAGTTTTCGGTCAAGCCTTTTCCAAAAGGCTTGGCGGAGCCGCCGCGCTCGGCGGTCGCTCTCTGCAGAGAGCGAAACTCCTTATCGGCGTTTTCTTTTGTTAGCTTTTCTTTTGCGCCTGCTGTGTCAAAAGAAAAGCGGACAATGGATTTAATAGGATGCTTTGGTAACAAAAAAGCCCCGATTTCCTTTCGGAAATCGGGACGGAAAAGCTAAAATTCCGCGGTACCACCCGCATTTTGACCTTGAATATACAAAGCCAACACTTTGCGCGACACGTAACGGTGTCTACCGTGCGCGGCTATATGAGAACCTAACAAAAGTTCACCTTGACCGAGCAAGCTCCGAAGGGAAATGCCCACGTTTCGCGCATATCGGCTCACACCAACACCGACTCTCTGGAATACGTTTTGAAACGCGGCTGACTTCATCAATGCCTTTACATATTTATTTAATAACACTAAAGTATTATATCACTAATTGCCGCTTTGTGCAAGAGGTTTTCCAAAAATATTTTGACTATTTTTGAATTGTACGGCGGGAGCAAGCCCCCGCCCTACGAATATTACTCTCAGGCACGCGCCCCTTATGCTCACAAAATCCCGAAATGGAATAGTGCCCAAACGGCTGCCGCCTGCACCAGAATTATCGCGGGAATACCCAGCATAAATTTTACGTGCTTGGTCTTGTGGCGGATGATGAGCATTGTAACGAGCATTGCAACGCTGCCGCCGAGAGCCGAGAGAATGAGCAACGTTTTTTCGGGCGTGCGCAGCTCAACGCGATTTTTCTTGGATATCTTCTTATCGTAAATGCAAACCACGATAGAAACAAGCGAAATTATCGCGATATAAGCCAAAAATACGGAGAGCGCGAGATTGTTCTGTATAAATTCAAGCATGATTTTAATACCTTTCTATTTTCATATCGGTTTCCACGTCATCACTTCCTACGTGGTGGATTGTAATTTTAGGCTCAACTCCGTCTGCCGCCGTCACGGTGTTGCCCTTGAAAGTGGCATGCTCAATATTGTCAAGTTGAACGGCATATCCCATAGTCATATGGAAGCGGTTATCTACGATATCTATCTTTTTGTGGAAATATTTGCCGTCCTCAACTCTTTTTCTTGGCGCACAGGCAATAACCGACGAGCCCCAGGTGGAATACTTGCAACCGTCAAAGAAATTATTTCTGATAGTCACGTCGCGCGTGCCGCCCGACTCAAACCAGAAGTCGCCGTCCGCCTCAAATAGTATTGCCGAGCCCGAGGTGTGAAAATAGCAGTCCTCGATAAGCGTCTTGCCCTTTGTGGCGATAAGCATGCCGCGCGCACGGTTGTTGCGCACCGTGTTTTTGCGGAAGATAAGATCGGCAAATCGGTCAAGGTTTTCAACGTCATCTCCAATGGATATGTCTTGTGTGCCTTCCTTCAATACAAGGCGCATGATGTCCTGATTGATGTATTCTGCCGCCTCAACGGTCTTTTCGGTGTAGGGAATGAGCGAGAGCGCGTTTACCACCTGTATCTTGTCGCCCGCGCGATAGACACGTATTCCGCGCGACTCGTCATGCACCTCGCGAACGAAGATCTCGCGGTCGGTCTTTTTCTCAATGCGCGCGTACATTCCGTGTATATTGAGCGCATCGTCAAGCTGACCCTCAAAGGTGCAGTTTTCAACCTTGACAAGTCCCGTGCAGTTGACGAAATGCGAGCCGTCCACGTTGGCGGTGTAGTACCTGTCGCCCTTGCGCAAGGTATTGAAATTGTCAAGATGCACGTTGTGGCAGGTCTGCGCGATAATGCCCATACCGAGACAGCCGTGTATTGTGATATTTTCAAAAGACAAGTCGGCCGAGTCCTCACAGAAGAAGCCTGCGCCGAGGCGGGGCGTGATATAGAGTATCTCCAGATTATCAATTGGCGGATAACGCTTGACACCGTAGAGGCGGAGCATATCGCCGCCGATGTCCTCAAAGCGCATGGTATCAAGACGAGCGCCGAAGGGATTGTCGTTAACTCCGTACTCTATCTCGCCTGTGTCCGCGCGGTATTCAATGCCGTTATTGACTCGGAAGGTGCTTTTGTAGTAGTCAAGACAGAGCATACCGTGTTTGTCAAGGTAGAATTGCTCCTTGCCATTCATTTTTTTAAGGTCGACGTAGCCGTTGCCGTGGGCAATGACGCGCGCCTGCAAAAACATGGACGAGGGGTATTCAAGAGTGAGATTTTTTACGGTTATATTCTTACAATTCGTGATTGCAAAGCTTGTCATAACGCCGTGCGAGACGAAGGTTGAGCCCGAAAAGTCGAGCTCCACGTTTTCCATATTTTCAAGCACGACAGCGATGCGCTTATATCCGTTCCAGCCGTGATTTGAGAGATTGAGGCAACGCTCGGCGCAAAAATCGGGATCAAAATCGTAAGTGTCCTTGGGAAAAACGATTTTTACGTCGCTTTTCGCCTCAATATCCTTGAAAAATCGGAAAAAGTCGTATGCGTCGTTTGAGCTTTGGCGGTAATTTTCAAAATAAAGAGTTTTCATTAAATACTCCTTTGGTTTTTGTGAAAAAGACAAGGGAAGCGCTCCTTTGCGCTCCCCCTGTAAGCTTATTTATGCCTTTTTAGGAAAGCTGTCCTTGAGGCTGACTATGCGGTTAAAGGTGTCGGCATTTTTGGTATCCTTGCAGAAATAACCCACGCGCACGAACTGGAACTTGTCGCCGGCCTTGGCGTCGGCAAGACAGGGCTCGACCATAGCGCCGTCAAGCTTTGTAAGAGAGTTGGGGTTAAGGAAGTCGAGATAGGTCTGTCCCTCGGGAACCATTGCCGTGTTTTCAATGTTGAAAAGACGGTCGTAGAGCATAACGGTTGCAGGCTGTGCGTATTTAGCGGAGAGCCAATGTATAGTGCCCTTGATCTTTCTGCCGTCCAGAGGCATACCGTTGCCTGGTTCGAGGTCGG
>JAFQLG010000078.1 GCA_017414605.1 Clostridia bacterium | reverse complement strand
CGATATAACCGCCGCGCGCATCTCAAACACCGATTTTATAAGGCTCAAGGGCTTTTCTCCCTTGCCGATAAGATGCAAGGAATTGAGAAGCAGCCTCATTATCTCTCCGCTGTCCTCGTCCTCCTCGTCGGTAAGCTCGTTTGCAAGGTCGCAAAGGTAGGAAGCAAGAGCCACGCGCTCTATGTCCTTTGATATATCGTAAAAGGGCTCTATCACGCTGCCTGCCCTCAGCCAATATATCGAATTGCTCTTGTTTATCTCAAAATTTCCGTAAGTAAAGAGCTGAGAGATTGACCTTGTTTTGCTACTCGGCGAGCGTCCGCCCTTGACCATAACGGCAAGCCTGCCGCGATCGGGCGTTATTATATACAAAAGCTTATCCGACGTACCAACGTCCCTTATGCGCGTTACAACGCCGTCCGTTGCAAATGCCACGACATTCCCCCCTCTCCCTTAACTCTGCACTCTTAACTCTGCACTCTGCACTCTTTATTCCTCGGTATATCCGAAGTCGGTCAAGCCTCTTTGGCTATCGCGCCAATTCTCCTTTACCTTTACCCAAAGGTTGAGGTAAACCTTGGTTCCGAATATCGCCTCAAGGTCGGCTCTGGCATAAGAGCCAACGCGCTTTAATTCCTCTCCGTTCTTACCAACTATAATGCCCTTGTGCGATGCCTTTTCGCAGAATATCTCGGCGCGGATGCTTATAAGACTGCCCTCGTCCTTGAATTCCTCGATAGCTACCGCAACTCCATGCGGTATCTCTTTATTGAGCGTGCGGAGCAGCTTTTCTCTTATAATTTCTGCCGCCACCTGACGCTCGGACTGGTCTGTTACTATATCCTCGGGGAAGAAAAACTCCGATTCCGCAAGGAATGGCGAACATTCCTCAAGCACGGCGTCAACGCCCTTGCCGTTCTTTGCACACATAGGAACTACGGCACAGAAATCATGCAGCGCGGCATATTCCGTTATCTTTTCGGCTATCTCCTCTCTGCGATAGAGATCCACCTTGTTGAGTGCCAATATACAGGGTGTTTGCGTTCCCTTTACGTACTTAATAACGTTCTTTTCAACGTCCGATACGGGCTTTCCCGTATCTACTACCAAAATTACCGCATCGGCATCCTGCATAGAGGAGTTTGCCGTTTTTACCATAAAGCTTCCCAGCGAATTCCGGGGCTTGAACATACCGGGCGTATCGAGGAAAACGTACTGATCGTCACCCTTTGTGTGTATTCCGATTATTCTGTTTCTCGTGGTCTGCGGCTTTGATGAAACTATCGCAACCTTTTCACCGAGAATGGTATTGAGAAGTGTGGATTTGCCCACGTTGGGGCGACCCACTATTGCTATAAATCCGGTTCTTTTCATATCAGTCTACTTCCTGTGTGTATTTATTTACAAATTGCTTTACGTTATCCTTTGCAAGATCGGCATACGTGGCGTGAGCATAGGACTGTATGTAAATATATTCGGGCACGTCCACGCCCGCAACTCCGCCCACAACAAGCACAAAGCCCGTATCCTTTATGGGATACTCGCGCTTTTTATAGCTTCCGTCATCGTGGCTTCTGTCGGTATAGTTGAAATCGTTAAAGGTCTGCCACGTGACCGATCCGTAATTGTCCGCCACAACGTAGACCTGATCTAACGTTATGTCCTTTTTATTATTTACAACGTTTCTATTGCTTTGCCATTCGATAAACATATCAACGGCAAAGGGACTGAACACGGTAAATACCACAAGCGCGGTTACGATAAAGGCGATAAGGCGCGCGTGATTTGAGAAAAAGCTTTCTTTTTTCCCTTCTGTCTTGCGCTCCTTTGGCGGCTTTTCCGCGTTGACTTGCGGCCGGGGCTCTCGTTCCGCTGCCTGTCTCTCGCGCTCTGCCATTATGGCTCTTCTTTCACTTGGTTTCATTATTTGACCTCAAGTCCCATTATCTTCATTATCTCGGTCTGGCGGGCGCGCATATCTCGGTCCTCTTCCTCTCCGCGCTCGTGGTCATATCCCAAAAGATGAAGCATTGAGTGAACACACAGGAACGCGGTCTCTCTGTTATAGCTGTGTCCATATTCCTCTGCCTGCTCTCGCGCCTTTTCAAGGGAGATAACTATGTCGCCGAGGTTGTTGAGTATCTCGTCAACGGGCGGCTCCTCACCCGTGCCGTCATAGTCAAAAAGCGGGAAAGACAGAACGTCCGTGGGCTTGTCCACTCCTCTGTACTTTTTATTGAGCTCGTGTATTCCCTCGTTATCGGTAAAGGTGACCGATACCTCACAGCTGTTCTGAAAATCCTCAAAATCAAGAGTCGTCTCTATTGCCTCTCTTACAAGCATCTTGAGGTTGTAGGTCACGGGAAGCTTGTCCTGTCCGTTTTCAAAATATATGCGGAGATTCATTTTTCTTTTCATTTTCAGTTTTCCTTTCTGACGTAATGCTTTTTGCCCTCTCCCTCGCTCTTGCGCGCGGCGGCCTTTTCTCTTTTTTCCTTATCGTATTTCTCGTATGCGAGAATTATTTTCTGCACCAGCTTGTGTCTTACAACGTCGCGCTCGGTAAAGGCGTGAATGGCGATGTCATCAATTCCCTCAAGAATTTTGACAGCCTCATATAGACCGCTCTTTTGTCCCGAGGGTAAGTCCGTTTGCGTAAGGTCACCCGTCACCACGGCTTTTGAATTGAAGCCCAGACGAGTTAAAAACATCTTCATTTGCTCGGGTGTGCAGTTTTGCGCCTCGTCCAGAATTATAAAGGAATCGTCAAGCGTGCGTCCTCTCATATAGGCAAGCGGCGCTACCTCTATAACTCCCTTTTCAACCTGACGCTGATAGTTTTCCGCGCCCATCATTTCAAAAAGCGCATCGTACAGCGGGCGCAGGTAAGGGTCTATCTTGCTCTGAAGATCACCCGGCAAAAAGCCCAGCTTTTCGCCTGCCTCGATAGCCGGTCGCGTGAGGATTATCCTCGACACCTGCTTTTCGCGCAGAGCCTTTACCGCCATGGCTACCGCCAAAAAGGTCTTACCCGTTCCCGCAGGGCCTATGCCCAGCACAACGGTATTCTTCTTTATCGCGTTTACATACTGCTTTTGTCCAACGGTCTTTGCCTTTATAGGCTTACCCTTCATGGTAACGCAGATGCAATCGTCCGACAGGGTGTCAAGCTCGTCTGCCCTACCCGCAAGCACGGTATCGCAAACGTAAATAACGTTCTGGTCGGTTATGCTTCCGCTATACTTTGCCATTCTGACAAGGTATTTTACCGCGGTATAAGCCGAGGACACTGCCTCG
>JAFQLG010000077.1 GCA_017414605.1 Clostridia bacterium | reverse complement strand
CTCGTCAAATGCCATTGCAATAGTAGATGCAAGGTTAGACTGTATCTGCATACTCTCCTCGGGACCCATAAATATTCGCTTTCCGTCAACGTGCGATTGGAATCTTACTCCTTCCTCGGTTATCTTACGCATCTGTGCCAGCGAAAAGACATGAAATCCTCCCGAGTCGGTAAGTATGGGCTTTTTCCAATTCATAAACTTATGAAGTCCGCCCATTTCGTATATGAGCTTATCACCGGGGCGAATGTGCAGGTGATAGGTATTTGAAAGCTCTACCTGACAGTCGATATCCTCAAGCTCCATTGTTGAAACGCCGCCTTTTATCGCAGCACAAGTTCCAACGTTCATAAACACGGGGGTTTGAATATCTCCGTGTACGGTATGGAGAACGCCTCTGCGCGCTCTTCCATCCTGTGCTAAAAGTTCAAACATAACTTTGCTCCTTTCCGCTCTGCGCTGACCAAAGCGCCGCGGTTTTATTTTTGTTACAAGACCGATCAGGTTCTCTCAAACTGATGGTCCATGTTTTTCTTTGTCATCTCCATCGCAACAGGGCGCCCGTGCGGACAAAACGTAATATCGGGTATCTCCATAAGCTTGTCAACCACCCATTTCTGATACTCTGGCGGATATTCTCTTCCCGCCTTGATTGCCGCCTTGCAGGAAGCCTGATAAAGCGCCTTTTCAAACAAAATGTTCTTTGTTATATTAACGTTTCCCGTTCCGTTCTTTACTCTATCGGCAACCGTCATAAACATATCGGAAACGGCATCCTGCTCTATTCCCTGCGGAATTGCAGACACCTCTACGGTATTTCGCGACGTTGCAAACTCAAAGCCAACCGCCTCCAGTTCGCCTCTGTATTCTTCAATTGCCGAAACCTCATCGCTCATAAGCATTATCTCTATGGGCAGCATAAGCATCTGTGAAGTCACCTTGCCGGAATAGAGATTCTTTTTAAGCTGCTCAAAAATGATGCGCTCGTGTGCTGCGTGCTTATCTATCATAATAAGTTTTTCGCCCACCTCAACTATGATATATGAGTTGAACGCCTCGCCGATTATTCTGTAGTGGGGCTTGATAGCTGCCTTTACCTCAACCTGTTCATTGGGCTTTTCCAAATCTTTTGCGGGTATTGGAGCTTCGATAGCACTTTCTGTTTCCAAATGCTTTTTTACAAGCTCATCATACTTTGCCTTTTCCCCATCATTTTTGCACATAAATTCGCGCACATACTGCTCGGGTGATATTATGGGCGGAAGGTCTGCCTTTTTGCTCTCAAAAGCGGAAGCCTCCTTTGGCTTTTCAGGCGTCGCTACCCTTTCGGCTCGCGGCGGAATGCCTATCATTGCTCTGTATTCATCCGCGGTGACGCGCGATTTTTGAGCAAGCGTTGGCTCTGCTGCTTTATGCTCTGTCTTTACGGGGACAGGCGTATCTATAGCAATTTGTCTTGCCTTTAATGATGCTTCTCTCTCTACGGGAGCAAACGCCTGACTCATTCTGACGCTTGACGTACGCATCTCGGGGCGCGTTACGTTCTGCTCCAGCGCCTGCTTTACGGCATAATATATCGCCTCAAATACAGGTTTTTCGTTTGAAAATTTGACCTCGAGCTTTGCGGGATGAACGTTTACGTCCACTCTTGCGGGATTCAACGATATAAATAATACGCAAACGGGAAATCTCTCGCTCGGCATATAAGAAGAGTACGCCTGCTCAATGGCGGCAGAAGCAGTTCTGCTCTTTATATATCTCTTGTTGATATAAAAGTTTTCGTAATTTCTGTTGCCTTTTACGTTATCCGAACGTCCTATGTATCCCGTTACGGTTATTCCGTCATACTCGCTGTTGACTTCTATTATTCTGTTGGCATAATCTCTGCCGAACACGGCGTATATAGCACTTTTAAGATGACCGTCTCCTGCGGTTTCCAGCTTGACCTGCCCATCGGCAATAAGCTTAAAGGCTATTTCGGGATGAGATACCGCTATGCGCTCCACATTTGCGCTGACCGCCGTAGTTTCGGTAGCATCGCGCTTTAAGAACTTTCTCCTCGCGGGAACGTTTGCAAACAGCTCCTCTGCAATTATTGTAGTTCCCGTAGAGCAACCGTGCTCGCACAAATCAACGACCTCTCCGCAGCTTGCGGTAAGTGCCGTACCCATATCGGCATCCTTGGTTTTTGAGATAATGCGCAGCTCTGATACGGCAGCTATCGCCGCCAGGGCTTCACCGCGGAAGCCAAGTGTACATATACCGTCCAGATCCTCTGCATCCCTTATCTTGCTCGTGGCGTGACGCTTTATGGCAAGGGGCAGATCCTCAGGCTCCATTCCGCATCCGTCATCCGATATGCGCATAAAGGTAATGCCGCCGTTTTTTATTTCAACGGTAATGTGTCGCGCACCTGCGTCTATTGAGTTTTCTATCATTTCCTTGATAGCCGATGCAGGTCTGTCCACGACCTCGCCCGCCGCGATCAAGTTTGCAACCTCAAAGGATAAAACGTTTATCTTTGACATAGGATCTCCTCCTCTCCTCAAAAATCAGGGATTTCAACCCAATCTCTTTTTCCAATCAAACACAAGTGTCATACATTCGTAGGGTGACAGGGTGTTTATATCGGTATTCTTAATTTCTTCTATTATCTGCTCGGAAATACAGTCCTCAAAGCTGATAAGCATGTCATCCTTGACCTCAGCCTTTGCCTCTCGGTCTGTAAGTCTTATGTTCTTTGCACTCTCTTCAACCGATGAAAGCACCTCTTTGGCGCGCTTTATCACTTCATTTGGAAGGCCTGCAAGCTTGGCGACCTCAATTCCGTAGCTATCGTCTGTCGAGCCTCTGACTATTTTGCGCAAAAACGTTATGCTATCACCGCGCTTTTTAGCAGCGATATTGTAATTGACAATGCCGTCAAACTCATCTTCCATTGTCGTAAGCTCGTGATAGTGCGTTGCGAACAAGGTCTTTGCGCCTATTTTTCGGCTCGCCGTGTATTCAACTATGGCGCGAGCTATGCTCATTCCGTCAAAGGTGGAGGTTCCTCTGCCCACCTCGTCATATATGATAAGACTCTTTTTGGTGGCGTTTCTCAATATGTAAGCCACCTCGTTCATCTCAAGCATGAACGTAGACTGTCCCGATGCAAGATCATCCGATGCGCCAACGCGCGTGAATATCTTGTCGGTTATGCCTATCTCCGCCTCTGAAGCGGGAACGAAGGAGCCCATCTGCGCCATAAGCACTATAAGAGCAACCTGACGCATATAGGTCGATTTACCCGCCATATTGGGTCCCGTTATGAGCAACAGGCGGTCAGTTTTCATATTGAGCTTTGTATCGTTGGGAACGAAATAGGTATCCTTTACGAACTGCTCAACAACGGGGTGGCGCCCGTCCTTTATAATGATCTCATCCGTTGCATTAACTATAGGACGCACGTATCTGTTCTTTGCTGCAACTGTTGCAAGGCTAAAATACACGTCCGTTTCCGCAAGCAGCGTTGCCGCCTTTTGAATTCTCGCGCCATTTTCCGCAACGGTTGCGCGGATACCGCAGAAAAGGTCATATTCAAGGGAGCAGAGCTTGTCTGATGCGCCAAGCACCCTTGCCTCCATTTCCTTTAGTTCCTCAGTTATGTATCGCTCACAGTTTGCAAGCGTTTGCTTTCTTATATATCGGTCGGGAACGAGAGCAAGCTGTGATTTGGTTACCTCGATATAAAATCCAAACACGCGGTTGTATCCAACCTTGAGGTTCTTAATCCCCGTTGCCTCGCGCTCTGCCTCGGCTATCTGTTCTTTCCATTCATCTCCGTGCTCAACTATTGCACGAAGCTCATCAACGTTTTTATCATAACCATCCGCTATCATTCCGCCCTCGCGAACAGTTAAGGGGGCATCAACATTTATTGCCTTATCTATGAGCGCCGTAACGTCCTCCAGGATATCAAGCTCAGAGAATATTCTCTGCATCTCGTTTGAGGTACAAGAAGCAAGCATAACTTTAAGCTCGGGCAATATGCGCAAACTGTTTGCAACTGCCAAAAGATCGCGCGCGTTTGCCGATCCATATACTATCTTGGTCATAAGACGCTCCAGATCAAGCACGTCATCAAGCAGCTCGGATATCTGCTCGCGGAGGATAAAGCTGTTGTAAAGCTCTTCAACCGCGTTTTGCCTTCTGGCGATCTGGGAAGCATTTACTAACGGATGCTCTACCCATTTGCGCATAAGGCGCGCGCCCATAGACGATCTGGTCTTATCCATCACCCAAAGCAGAGTTCCCTTTTTATCCTTGGATCTCATTGCCTCACAAAGTTCAAGATTTCGTCTTGTATTGACGTCAAGCTCAAGATACTGACCGCCTGAATATAAATTAAGCTTATTTATATAGGAAATGTCCTTTTTTTGCGTATCCTTGACATAATCAAGCATGGCGCCAACTGCACACACAACAGCCCTCTCCGATACGTCATCCTCGCGGAGAGTTTCGGCAAACTGATTCTTTACCCGATCAAGGCACTCGGCATGCTCGAAACGCCACATTTGACCATCGTTAAGCATTGCGCAAATACGGCTCTTGATAAATTCCGCCAATTCCTTGATCTTGGATATGCCAAGATTGGTTATTACCTCAACGGGCTGATAGGTTGCAAGCTCATTTTGCAGCTTTGCATACATCTCGTCACCTGAATAAGAGGTTGCATATATCTCCGCCGTGGAAATATCGCAAAAGCAAACGCCGCACTCAAATTCGCCGAGATACAGGGAGCAAAGATAATTGTTCTTCTTATCGGAGAGCAACTCGGTTTCAATAAGCGTTCCCGGAGTGATGACCCTTATAACGTCGCGCTTGACTATTCCCTTTGCCTCTGCGGGATTCTCCATCTGCTCGCAGATTGCTATCTTGTATCCCTGCTCTATAAGTCTGCCAATATAAGTATCAACAGAGTGAAAAGGAACGCCGCACATAGGCGCTCTCTCGGATTCTCCGCAGTCGCGTCCCGTCAAGGTGAGATCAAGCGCTCTGGAAGCCACAATGGCATCGTCAAAGAACATCTCGTAAAAGTCGCCAAGACGGTAAAAT
>JAFQLG010000006.1 GCA_017414605.1 Clostridia bacterium | reverse complement strand
ATGGTGGTGCATCCTGCGGCGGGAAATCCGGACGGCACGCTTGTCAACGCGCTTCTCGCGCATTGCGGCAGCAGTCTTTCGGGCGTTGGCGGTGAATTGAGGCCCGGGATCGTGCACCGTATAGACAAGGATACAAGCGGTCTTATTGCCATTGCAAAGAATGATGCCGCGCATATCGCGCTTTCCGCCCAGCTCAAGGATAAGACGATGAGCCGAGTTTACTTTGCGATAGTCAGAGGCAACATTAAGGACGAAAACGGCAGGATAGACAAGCCTATCGGCAGAAGCCTGAAGGACAGAAAGAAAATGGCAATAGTGCCCGACGGCAGGGAGGCGGCAACGCGGTATTACGTCGTTGAGCGCTATGAAGGATGGACTCTGCTGCGGCTTGAGCTTGAAACGGGCAGAACGCATCAGATACGTGTGCATATGGCGTCAGTTGGGCATTCTTTGATGGGGGATGCTGTGTATTCATCCGCCAATTCGCCATTTGAAAACAAGCATAAGGCTCTCATTCCCGGGCAGATGCTGCACGCGGCGGAGCTGAGGCTCGTTCACCCGAAAACGGGTGAGAATATGAGCTTTTCTGCTGAATTGCCCGATAATTTCAAGCGTGTGATAGAGATATTAAGAGGCTCGGCTAATAACAAATAAGAACGATCAACGTTCATCTAATAATGCATTAGATAAACGTTTAATGTGGTGCTATGAAAAGAACTTTAAAGGGCTCGACGATGCTCGGACCGCTTCCTCCCGTAATGATAAGCTCCAGGCTCGGAGAAAAGGATAATATATTCACAGCCGCTTGGACGGGTGTAATAAACACCCGCCCTCCAAAAACCTATGTTTCGATACGCGCGGAGCGTTATTCATATAATATAATTAAGGAAAGCGGAGTGTTCGTTATCAATCTGACTCCTGCTTCGCTTGTTGGAGCTGCAGATTACTGCGGAACTTATACCGGGGCAAAGGTAGATAAGTTTGCCGAATGCGGTCTGACGAAGGAAGAGGCGACGGAGATAAATGCTCCTATGATAGCGGAGTGCCCTGTGTCGCTTGAATGCAAGGTGTTTGATATTATTCCGCTCGGCAGCCACGATATGTTCCTTGCGGATATTGTAGCCGTTAACGTATCCGAGGAGCTTTTTGACCGCGAGGGTAAGATACATATGGAACGCGCCGATCTTGCTGCATTTCTGCACGGAGCATACTATACTCTCGGGGAAAAGCTGGATAAAATCGGCTGCGGAATAGTGAAGAAGGGAAAGCCGAAAATCCATAAAAACGCAGGGAAAAAGCGGCTCGAAAAAAAGCAAAAATTATTTGAAAAAAATTAAAAAAAGGTGTTGACATTTGAAAACCCTTGTGCTATAATAACTCTCGTCGCCGGGTGAGAGACAACTACGGCGAAGGTCAAAATGGGAGCATAGCTCAGTTGGGAGAGCATCTGCCTTACAAGCAGAGGGTCACAGGTTCGAGCCCTGTTGTTCCCACCAAGTTCCTTTAAAAAGGGACGGAAGGAAAGTTTTGGCTCGATAGTTCAGTTGGTTAGAACGCCGCCCTGTCACGGCGGAGGTCGTGGGTTCGAGTCCCATCCGAGTCGCCAGTTTCCTGCCT
>JAFQLG010000076.1 GCA_017414605.1 Clostridia bacterium | reverse complement strand
TCCAACAATGATTACACATTAAAGGTCACCTACACCTACGACCTCAATGACGGAGTTGGTGATCAGACACTCGTAAAAGAACTTGCAGTCAAAACTGAGGCGAAAGCAACACCCGATTTTGAGATAACCGAAACCGAGAAAACGCAGACCTCGTTCAAGTTTGACATCACAATAACCGACGTTGACAGCGTTGGAGCTATTATAAAGATAGAGCTTGTTCACGGCGAGGACGTAACGAACGTTGAAGACCTCACGACCCGTGAATTGACTGACCTGCTATCCAACAACGATTACACATTAAAGGTCACCTACACCTACGACCTCAATGACGGAGTTGGTGATCAGACACTCGTAAAAGAGCTTGCAGTCAAAACTGAAGCAAAGGCTACGCCCGATTTTGAGATAACCGAAACCGAGAAGACGCAGACCTCGTTCAAGTTTGATATTACGGTTACGGACGTTGATGCGGTTGGAGCTATCACCAAGCTTGAGCTCATTCACGGCGAGGACGTAACGAACGTTGAAGACCTCACGGATCGTGAGTTTACAAATCTTCTTTCCAACAACGATTACACGGTCAAGGTCACCTACACCTACGACCTCAACGACGGTGTTGGTGACCAAACACTCGTAAAAGAGCTTGCAGTCAAGACCGAGGAAAAGGTTGAGCCTACGTTTACGCTCAAGGACGTAACGAGCGACACATACACGGTAAGCGGCTCTTATGATCAGACCAACGTTGATAACACTCTTATCGACTACACAGTCAAGCTCTTTAAGGGAGACGAGCTTGTAAAGGAAAACACCGACAAGGAAATAGCCTTTGATTCTCTTGATTATTACACCGACTACACCGTTAAGATAACCTACACCTTTGACGTAAACGACGGTAAGGGCGTGCAGACAAAAACAGTGGAGCAGGCTGTAAAGACTCATCCTTATATTGATGCTACAAACATGTCGGTAATCGGCACGGGTGTCGTATTTGAGGGGGACAAAATATATCTCCAAATCACGTTGAGCAATCCCTGCGGCGCTACAGTTAAGACTGTTGTTATCAATGGCAGTGAATATGAGGTGAATTCTGCTTCAACCGCAACCGTTTTGTTGGTTGAAATAGAAAACAAAGGACAGTTTGCAAGCGGCGACATTAAGTTGACTCTCGAGAGCTTCTCATTTACATTGGATGAAGTAGACTATACCGCAGTGTCCCAAACCCAATGCTCAGATACCGCTAAAACGGTAACTCAAGCTGAGATCGTTTCGATAGAGTGCGTGGATGCAGGCCTTAACTACTCCGCTTGGGTGCCCAAAGCGGCTAACAAGGAAGAATACAAACGATTCTTGCTTGTTACGCTTAACGGAGACCAATTCGGCGAGATCAAGAAGATATCGTTGAGAATTGACGCAAATGACGTATTCAATGAGTTTGAGCTTGCTCCCGAGGAAGTGCAGAACTTGGGTGACGGACGGTTTTTAATCACTATTCCCGACCTTACGGACGATATGTTGATAGATCCTTGGGGAGTTTCTACAGTTACTCTCGTTTGCGGAAACGATTTTATAGATAACTACACCGTATCGGCAGAGGCTAAAGGATTTACCATTATCAATAGATTTATGACCGTTTCAACCGTTGAAGAATTTTTAAGCTTAAACGGCACAGACCGTTTTCAGCCCAAGTACGTTGAGTTGACGGCTGATCTGGATTTATCTGATGTGGAGAACTTTTACGGCATTGATGACTTTGTCGGTGTGTTTGACGGTAAAGGTCATACCATAACCAATTTCTCAATTGTGGGAAAGGTAACAGATTCAGGCCTCGGCCTCTTTAAACGTTTCAAGGGACAGCTTTGCAATCTAACGCTTGACAATTCTCTCTATCTTGCTGAATTCGTATCCGATGAGTCCTACGGTGATTATTTTTATGCAGGCGGTCTTGTTGGTTGGTTTGGAGGCGGCGAGATCAATAACTGTACGGTTGGCGGTGACGTTCTCATATCTGCTTCGTCTGCCGACTATGCGGGTGGAATTGTAGGATATGCTTCGGAATCTCCTTTTAATTCAACTAATATCCGCATTATCAATTGCGAAAACTACGCTGCCGTAAATGCTACGGGTGCAAGCGGGGTGGGCGGGATTTTAGGTGCCCACTGCGATGCATATTACGGGTACGTTGATGCTCTCATTAGCGGATGTGTTAATCACGGAAGCATAGACTCTTATGTTTATGCCGGTGGAATCGTGGGAGTGGCGCAACACAATATGACTGTGGACGAGTGTCATAATTACGGTGGCGTTATATCAACCGGTTTGGCTGGTGGAATTTCAGGCTGCGGCGGAAACATTTCTTATTGTATCAACCACGGAAATGTTTCGTCAATTGATAACGAGGACGAATTTGCCACCGTGGCCGGAGGAATTGTGGGATCAAGCGGCGGCGACACCGTATCAAACTGCGAAAACTATGGCAATGTATCGGGAATAGACGCCGTTGGCGGAATAACCGGTGATTGTAATGGAAACATCAGCGATTGTGTAAACAGTGGCAAAGTATCAGGTGACGGTGATTACATTGGAGGCATTGCAGGTATTAGCGGCGATGTAACCATCAATGACTGTGTGAACCGCGGTGATGTTTCGGGTTACTCTGTGATTGGCGGTATTGTAGGTTCGAACATCACAGCAGATATTAAAAATTGTCAAAATTATGCCAACATATCGGGAGTTTACGGCGTTGACGGTATTTGCGGAGGACAAAACGGAACCGTTGAAAATTGCGAAGACCATGGCACGGTGACGATCATACCCGAAGGCGAACAGTAAATAAAATAAAAAAGAGGCACCCTTTGGGGTGCCTCTCGTTTTTTAATTATTTACTTGTAACCGCGATAAATTCGTCGATTCTGTCGGCTATCATTTGAAGACTCTTGCGCCAGAATTCGGGCTTGGTTAAGTCTATGCCCGCGATAAGCGCAACGTTTTCAACGGTGTCGACCGTGGTGGCGTTGAGCAGGGCGCGGTATTTGGGCAGGAAGGCTTCGCCTTCCTCAAGATACTTTGCATAGAGTCCGCGCGAGAACAGACCGCCAAAGGCATAGGGGAAGTTATAGTAGCTCAGTCCCGCTCTGTAATAGTGGCTCTTGCAGCACCACATGTAGGGGTGCATGTAGTCGGGGTCGAGCGCGTCGCCAAATGCCTCTCTCTGTGCATTCAGCATTATCTCCTCAAGATCCTTTGCAAACATAAAGGTATTCTTGCGGCGGCGAATTACCTCGTCCTCAAACAAGAAGCGCGAGTAGATGTCAACGATGATCTGCGTGCAGTCCTGAAGCTGACTTTCGATAAGCTGCAGCTTTTCCTCGCCCTCTGCCTTTGCGATGGCATCATTTACGATTATAAGCTCGTTAAAGTTGGATGCCGTTTCGGCAACGGGCATGGTGTAGCCCGTGTTCAAGGGACGGTGATCCTGAATGAGCATGCCGTGATATGCGTGGCCAAGCTCGTGCGCAAGCGTTACTACCGAACCAAAGGAGCCCGAGAAGTTTGTAAGTATGCGGCTCTGCTTGAAGAAGGGAAGATTGGAGCAGAACGCGCCGCCCGACTTACCGGGACGGGAATAAAAGTCTATCCAATCGTTTTTGAAAGCCTCGTCAACCATATCGGCAAGGTCGGGAGCAAAGGAATTGAAATGCTCAACGAGGTACTCGTGAGCCTCTTTGGCGGTAAAGGTGCGGCTGTCCGCCTTACCCATAGGAGCCAAAATATCGTACCAGGGCATGCCGTTCTCGTGACCTAAGAGCTTTGCCTTGTGCTTTAAGTATTCGCGGAATTTGGGCATATACTCGCGCATTGCGTCAAACATTGCGTCAAGCGTTTCCTTTTTCATTCTGGACTGCGACAGCGTTACGTCAAGCGCGTCCTTGTAGCCGCGAAGCGCCGCCTCGGTGTTGACCTGCGCCTTGATGCTGTTGAGCGAGAAGGCAATGGAGTCCTTAACCTTTCTGTAGCTGGCAATTTCCGCCTCGTAAGCGGACTTTCTTTCCTCGGCGTCCGCACTCTCGGCAAGACCGCGAATGGCGGAGAGCGTCGTTACCTCTCCCTTGTAGTCGACCTCAAGCGTTGAGGTGAGGAAAGAGAACAGATCGCCCCAGGCGCGTCCGCCCGAGATATTCATTTTTGCAAAAACGTCCTCGGCATCGTCGCTCATATTGTGCGATACGGCGGCCTTAACCTCGCTAAAATGGAATTTGTACTCGGAAAGCACCTCGTCGCCTTCGATCACGGCGTCAATGTCCTCAATTCCGCCAACGTACTTATCAAACATAACGTTTTCGCGCGCCAAGGAAGCCATCATCATCTGGATCTTGGTCATATAGACCGATACCTCGGTGTCGCGGCTGTTTGTCGAGCGGCGCAGGCTGAAATATCCTGCAAGACGGCGCACGAGCAACGTCAGCGTCTCCTTTATATCTATCATTTCTCGAAGAGTTTTAGCCGTGTCGTCGTAATTAAGGGTGGTAACTGCCGATTTGCATCTGGCAACCGTTTCTTCAAGCTTTGCCATATCAGCGGCAAGTGCGGGATCGTCAATACCCTTGTAAAAAACGTCAAGTGACCATTCGTTATACATTTCAGATCTCCTTTTTATAGAATATAAACCAATTATATATCGGTTTTGACCTTTTGTCAATATTTGAGGACAATAAAAGCCCCGAGAGCAACCTCAGGTTGTCTTGGGGCTTTGTATTAAAAAATATTATTCCTGCATAAATTCGTATTCGCCAAGGTCAAGAATCGGGTAAGTAACGTATTTCTGCGGGTCTGTGGCAACTCCGTTTTCATAAACCGCAAAGTGAACGTGTTCAGGGTCGGCAACCTCTATCATCTGTGATTCGGCGCTACCCAGCAGAGTACCGCCTGCAACTTTATCGCCTATCTCAAGCTCTATGCTGTATTCGTTTATTCCCTCGTAACACATTTTGGTTATGCCGTCAGAGAGAGATACCTCCACGCACCAGCCGTAATCGCCAAAGCGAATATCGGTAACGGTGCCGGGTGCCGCCGCATATACGCTTGCGTCGCCCGTTACCTTTATGTCGATACCGGGATGCACACGAAAATCAAGTGTGCCGGCATTCCATATTTGCATGTCGCCCGAAAAGGGCTTATATATCGTGCCGCCGGGAACGATATATGAAACGTCACCGACCATATCTATCGTCACGCTCTCCTCGCTGATAGCCGAGCCCTGAGAGTCGCCGTTTGTATATCGTGCGCTGACAAAATACTCGCCAATGAATACAACGTTTTCAAATTCGCGCTGCTCCGCGCCGATGCTCTGTACAACGATACCGCTGCAAACGAGGTCAAGACCTTCTATAACAACGGGGAAGCGATCATCAATTTCAACGTCAAACAAAAGCGAGCCGCCATCAAGCTTCAAGCCCGTTACATAAACCAGCGCCTTTGTGGACACGTCTTTTTCATACATCAGGTGAGCGGAAAATCCGTTTCCGTCAAAGGAGTCGTAATATGCGACAACCGCAAGCCTGTATTCCAAGCCGTCGCTCAGACTGTCAAATTCAACGGTGTTTACAGAGCCCACGGACAGTTCCTTGTATGCTACAACGCTGTCGTTGTCGGTGAGAACGGCATAGACCTGTCCCGCGCTGCCCGATATCATGTCGTGCTCGTCATGAGGCTCTATTTCAAATGTCAGTTTTGTGAGCTCCGATGCCTTGTTGGTAACGGTTACGGAGGGCAGATTCTGCTCGGAATAAACGCCAACCTTTACGGTGCGGTCGCCCTTCATTATAACGTCCTTGATCTCGGTTCCGTCAACGTATTTAATGGCGTCTATGGTGTATTCAACAACACCCTCTGCGGCGGGGTCGATGGCGACCTTTAAGATAAGGTTCTCCATATCCGAGCCCTCCTCAAACATATAGGAGGAGTACATTTTGCCGTTAAGCGTAAAGGAAAGTATTACAAAGTTGTCGGGGTTGGAAATGTGAACGTTTATGTAGATATCCTGCCCGGGCTTCGCATAATACATCTGCTGCTCGGGGATTTCAATATTCAAAGAGGTGTCTTCTTCTATTATCTCGTCAACGGGCTTTTTATTGTGACCGTTGTGGTTTCCGTTGTTGCCATTGCTGTTTGACAAATAGTCAAATCTGTATGGCGAGAGCTCGGGCTCGGCTGAAGCGGTTGAAGTGCCGTTGTAGTCCTGAAGCACGCTCATTCCCTCGTATATCGGCACCTGCTTTGCAAAGAGCAGAATAAGTATCGGTACCATTATGGCAACCAATATTACTGCCGCAACGGAGGAGGGGATCACCCAGCGCGGAGCGCGCTTTCTGGTCATAAGCTTGTATCTCTTTTCGGATTGCTTGTCAAGTATTTCGTCGTCCATCATGGAGAGTGCATCCAGCTTTATTTCATCCTTGTTTCTCATAGCGGCCTCCTTAAATTGTATATCCGGCATCGTCAAGGCGCGCTTTAAGGTCACGTCTCAGCTTTGCTAAAGTTCTGTTTATAGTCGGATCGCTGACACCCAGTGACGATGCTATGGCAGATATTTTGTCCGAGTAATAATAGCGGCAAACGAATATGTATTGCTCGCGGTCGGTCATGGCATGGAGCGCCGCATTGATTATCTCTGCAAGCTCTCTGGTGGCTCTTTCGCGGTCTATGCTGCTTTCACCGGCAATACATTCCTCAAGCTCGCTCAGTGAGGTGATAAGCTCGCTGGGGATACGCTTGTCGGCGGTATTCTGCCTGAATTTGCCAACCGAAACGTTGCGCATTATCCTTGCCAAAAATGATTTCAGGGATACAGGGCGCGTTGGCGGAATTCTATTCCACGTGCCGAGATATGTGTCATTCAGGCATTCCTCGCTGTCAAGGCGGTTGTGTACGATGTTGTCGGCTATCACAAGCAGATACCTGCCGTACTTTCTGTCGGTCTCCTTTATGGCAGTCTCATTGCGTTGCCAATAAAGCTCCACGATGGCATCATCCGTTTGAAGACCTTGTGGGTTTAACTCTTTGGTGTCCATAATTTACCTCTGTTTTCTTAAAATGGGTATACTCCCTTACATATCCAAGTCGCAAAAAAGTCCAAAATCTATCACTGTTTTTCAAAAAAACTTTAGTTTTTTATAAATATAATTATACTGATTTATCTTTCAAATGTCAATAAAAAATGCCCTCGCAAAACTGCGAGGGCATGCGATTTTTGGATTTAATTATCTGTTCTTTTTCTTGTCAATTATCCTGGAGAAGATCTTGCCTATCTCAACCAAGGGAATAATGCAGAAGCCGAGACCCATAGCGATAAGGTACTCGTCAATGCCGATAGCGACCATACCGAATACGTCTGCAATAGGAGCTATAAGAACTACAACGCTTGTAAGAATGAGCGAGAGAAGTCCTGCGCCCCAGAGCCACTTGTTCTGACCCTTGAGGGTGAAGATAGAGCCGTGGAGAGATCTCATGTTAAACGAGTGGAAAACCTCGCACATAGCAAGCGTGAGGAATGCCATAGTCGTTCCGTGAACGCTGTCGGTGATCTCAAAGTTACCCGTTTCGTACCAGTGACCGATAAAGTAGGATGCGAGAGTGATAAGTGTAACGAGAACGCCCTGATATGCAACTGCAGCGCCAAGACCGCCTGCGAAAATGCCTTCCTTGGAGTTTCTGGGGTGACGCTTCATAACGTCTGCCTCAGGCTCTTCCATTCCGAGCGCGAGAGCAGGGAAGCAGTCTGTAATAAGGTTGATCCAAAGCAGCTGAACGGGCTGGAAGATGGTAAATCCGAGCAGGGTTGCAAAGAATATTGCAAGCACCTCGGAGAGATTGGATGCGAGCAGGAACTGGATAGCCTTACGAATGTTATCGTAAATTCTGCGTCCCTCGCCAACTGCGGAAACGATAGTTGCAAAGTTGTCGTCTGCAAGGATCATATCTGCAACGTTCTTGGTAACGTCGGTACCCGTGATACCCATACCAACGCCGATGTCGGCATTCTTGATGGAGGGGGCATCGTTAACTCCGTCACCCGTCATAGCGGTTATCATGCCTTTTTTACGCCAAGCATTAACGATCCTTGTCTTGTGCTCGGGCTGAACGCGTGCGTAAACGCTGTACTTTTCAACGGCCGTCTCAAACTCCTCGTCGGAGATCTCGTCAAGCTCAGCGCCCGTGATAGCCTCGGCCTTGTCGGTGATGATACCGAGCTGGAGAGCTATTGCTATTGCGGTGTCCTTGTGGTCGCCCGTGATCATTATGGGGCGGATACCTGCGCTGCGGCATTCGTCGATAGCGGGCTTTACCTCGGGACGAACGGGGTCTATCATTCCTACAAGACCAACAAAGCAGAGGTCACATTCAACTGCTTCGCTTGTGTATTCGGCAGGCTCTGCGTCAAGGTCCTTCTTGGCTGCCGCAAGCACGCGGAGAGCCTTGTCTGCCATTGCCTTGTTTGCTGCAAGGATGTCAGCGCGAATGGCGTCTGTAAGTTCAACGACCTCGCCGCCAACAAGCGCCTTTGTGCAACGCTTAAGAAGCTCGTCGGGAGCGCCCTTTGTAAACTGAACGAGCGTGCCGTCAGCCGTTCTGTGAACAGTTGACATCATCTTTCTGCCCGAGTCAAAGGGAACCTCGCCTACGCGGACAAATACGTTCTTTTGAACGTTCTTGGAAAGCTCAAGACTCTCGGCATAGTTAACGAGAGCCGCCTCGGTGGGCTCGCCTATTGCCGTCTTTGCCTCCTCGTCAAACTCCGCGTCGGAGCAGAGCGACATTGCGTTAGCAAGAAGCTTTTCGTGGTCGCCGTAATGGTCAACTACGGTCATCTTATTTTGTGTAAGCGTACCCGTTTTGTCGGAGCAGATGATCTGTGTGCATCCGAGAGTTTCAACCGCGGTTAGCTTACGGATAATAGCGTTACGCTTGGACATATTGGTAACGCCGATGGAAAGAACGATGGTAACAACGGTTGCAAGTCCCTCGGGGATTGCGGCAACCGCCAAGGATATAGCCAGCATAAAGGAGTTTATGATAGGCTCAAATCCAAAGCTTCCGTGTCTGAGAAGCTGAACTGCGAAGATAACAACGCAGATACCTATAACGAGATAGGTGAGTATCTTGGAAAGACCTGCAAGCTTGATCTGGAGGGGAGTTTTACCTTCCTCAGCCTGAGCCAGCGCGTTTGCGATCTTCCCCATTTCGGTATCCATACCGGTCGCGTTAACGACCGCCTTACCGCGTCCGAACACGACGGTAGAGCCCATGAATACCATGTTTTTGCGGTCACCGAGAGCAACGTCGCCGTTAGCGTTCGCGGTGAGAACGTCAACCTTTTTGTCAACGGGAACGGATTCACCCGTAAGAGCAGCTTCCTCTATCTTCATAGAAGCGCACTCGATGATACGCGCGTCCGCGGGAACTGCGTCGCCTGCCTCAAGCACGATAACGTCACCGACAACGAGGTCTTCGCTGGGAATGGTTATCTGCTTGCCGTCACGAATGACCTTGGATTGCGCCTTGGACATTTCCTGAAGAGCTTCAAGCGCCTTTTCCGCCTTGCTCTCCTGGAAAACACCGAGGATGGCATTGATGAGAACGACTGCGAGAATGATAACAACGTCAGCAGGGAATTCCCAATGGTTGTTAGCCAAGCCCTCATAGATCTCAAGTCCTGCGGAAATAGCCGCCGCAACTATGAGAATAATGGTCATAGGCTCAGCCAGCTGCTTTAAGAACTTAACGATCAAGGATTCCTTTTTACCCTCAACGAGCTTGTTTTTGCCGTTTGTCTCAAGTCTTGCTGCTGCTTCAGCGGAGGAAAGACCACTCTCGCTTGAGCGAACGAAACCAAAGACCTCGGCAATAGATGAAAGATATTCTTTCATTTCCTTTCTCCTTTTATAAGTTTATAAGAATTTCGGTTCGGTTAACATAAAAAAGGCTTACCCGCTCCGATTGAACAGATAAGTCTCATCAGTTAGGATAAAGCCAGAGCGCTTTTTGCCCATGATGTTGACTTTATCGCGCAACGCGCCGATTACTCCCTTATTGTCATTATTTTATCACTCGGCAAGCCTTTTGTCAAGTGGGGCGCGATATTTTTTCCTACATTTTATAATTGTAGGAAAAATTTGCACCTTTATTCGCAAAAAGGCTCGTTAAATGTAAATAAAGTGTTAATAAGGGGACGGATTCCTTGACTTTGGCATACGTATATGATATGATAAGGGTCAATGAACGAAAGAGAGGAAGGTATATAAACGACCATGGACGACGGTGATAGTACGGACACTTGCAATTGTGTTTTAGGTGTCTTGTCCCATGTACATACGTTTCATTATATCTCATAAAGTGTGCATAGCCTAACGGAAAAATCGGGTAGGCTGTGCTTTTTTTGCTTTTTTTAGGCACGTAAACGTTAAAAAGATATAAAAACATAATACAAAGCGGCCATCTGCCGCATACTACTTTACATAGGAGAAAAAATCTTACAATGGACTATATAGGGCCTTTATTACTTCAAATAATACTTATAGCGCTTAACGCCGTGTTTGCCAGCGCCGAGGCGGCGTTTATGTCAATGAACTCGGCAAGAATAGAAAAGCTCGTGGAAGAGGGTAATGCCAAGACGAGAAGACGTGCCAGAAGACTGCAAAAGCTCACAAAAGATTCTTCAAAATTCCTGTCCACCATACAGGTTGCCATCACTCTGGCGGGATTCTTGGGCTCGGCATTTGCGGCTGACACCTTTGCAACCCCTCTTACTAATTGGGTGAACTCATTTGATTTCCTCAGGGGCAACGGAATCGC
Source organism: Clostridia bacterium (assembly GCA_017414605.1). The sequence goes on along the minus strand of JAFQLG010000076.1, from coordinate 5,562 downwards.
CATTCCCGAGGTGGTATTCGTTATTCTGATAACGCTTGTGCTTTCATTCTTCAGCATAGTGCTTGGTGAGCTTGTTCCCAAGAGAATTGCAATGAAGAATGCGGAAAAACTGTCGCTCGCTCTTTGCGGATTTATACGCTTTATGTCGGCGATATTTGCGCCTTTCGTTTGGGTGCTTACCAAGACAACAAACGGTCTTTTGCGTCTTTTTGGCATCAATCCTCACGAGGAGGAGGAGGCTGCCAGCGAGGAAGAGCTGCGCATAATGCTTGACACCTCCAGCGAGGCGGGAACGATTGATAGCATGGAAAACGAGATGATACAAAACATCTTTGAATTTGACGATATACTCATCTCCGAGGTCTGCACGCACCGCCGCGACGTTAAGATGCTTTATCGCGATGACGATTTTGACGATTGGAAAAAGACTATTTCTCAGTCGCGTCACGGATATTATCCCATATGTGGAGAAAACTCAGACGATATCGTTGGAGTTCTCAACATAAAGAAATTCTTCCGCGCCGAGTGCAAGAGCGTTGCGGATGCACTCAGAGTTGCAGCAGAAAAGCCTTATTTCGTTCCCGAGAATATGAAGGCAGACGTGCTGTTCTCCAATATGAAGGAAACCAGAAACTATTTTGCTGTTGTTGTTGACGAGTACGGCGGAACCAACGGAGTTATCACCATACACGACCTTCTGGAGCTTCTCGTTGGCGATATGGACGACAAGGACGACGTTATCGTTGAAGAGATAGTTTGTCTTAGCGAGGAGGAGCGCAGATATAAGATCCTCGGAGTAGCACCTCTTGAGGAGGTTGCGGAGGCTCTCGGAGTTGAATTCAACACCGAGGACTGCGACACCTTTGGTGGATATATATTCGGCCTTGTGGGAGAGATACCTGAGGACGGAGCGCAGATAGATCTTGAGACCGAGGACCTTATGATAAAGGTAAATTCCATCATAGATCACAGAAACGAGGATACCTTTGTAACCGTTAAGGAAAAGGCTGTGCCCGAGGATGAGGACGAGGACGATCGCAAGAAGGATCGCGACGAGGACGAGGATGATGATGAGGACGACGACAAGAAAAAAGCCGAGCGTCCCGAAAAGACCGTTAAGGTTGAGATAATCGAAAAGCCCGACGAGGACGAGGCGGAGAATGAAGCCGAGCCCCTTGACGATGCTCCTGTGGGGGTAGATGCAGAGGCATCCAAGCTATAATTTTTAAGGGTAATGGCGGACCTTTGTCCGTCATTACCCTTGCTATATGAGAAAAGAGGTTGTTTTTTGGGTACTGCGATAACAAAAAGAACAAAGCAGATAGCATATCTTTTTTTGGCGGTTTATTTTGCAAGCTACGTTATGCGTATAAATTTGGCCGTTATGCTGGTAAAGGTATGCAGTGACATGGCGCTTGGAAAGAGCGATCTCGCTATAGTCATAACTGCGCTGACGGTGACGTATGGAGCAGGCCAGGTGATCAGCGGCTTGATTGGAGATAAAATTAGACCTCAGTATATGTTAACGGGCGGACTTGCCTTGGCGATAGCCTGCAATGTGGCTATGTTTTTTTGCCGTACTGTAACTGCTATGACGGCGGTATGGGCAATAAACGGCGTGGCACACGCTATGCTTTGGCCGCCTATAGTCCGTATGAATTCAGCATATATTCCCGAGAATGAATACAGTTATGCGTCGGTGCGCGTATCATGGGGCTCATCTATAGCTACTATACTCTTGTATCTGATGTGCCCATTGCTGCTCTCGTTTATGAGCTGGCGAGTTGTAATACTTGCCTGCGCGGGTGTGGGTGCGGTCATAATGGCAATATGGATTGTTGCAAGCTCCAAGCTGCTACGTGACGATATGATGCTTGTGCGACCCGAGAAAACACAAAAGGAGCAGGAGAGCTCGAAAAAGGCCGTATCCTTGCCTCGGATCGTCGTATTGCCGATAGCTTTCATAATGCTCGGAATAGCTCTTCAGGGAATGATGCGTGACGGTGTTACCAACTGGATGCCGTCCTTTCTACTTGAAACCTTTGGATTGCCCGAGGATTACTCAATATTGGCTACGGTGATCCTTGCCGTATTCAGCATATTCAGCTTCTGGGTGTTCGACCTTATGTACAGAAAGCTTATAAAGAACGAGGTAGCCTGCGGAGCCGTGATATTCGGCTTGGCTCTTGTCAGTGCTATAGCACTCTATCTTGTAAATAAATTCACAAGCTCTGTGGTGGCATCTATGATCCTTATGGCGATAATCGTGGGATGTATGCACGGTGTCAACCTTATGCTGATCGCAATTGTCCCCAAAAGCTTTGCTAAATACGGCATTGTGTCGACAATGTCGGGAGTTCTCAATGCTTTCACGTACATAGGTGCCGCTGCGGCTACAAGCGGCTTTGCCGCTTTGGCTGAGGTGAGCCAAGGATGGACGTCTACGCTCTTTGCGTGGGTGATAATATGCTTGCTTGGCACAGTGGTATGCGCTGTTGCCGTACCTTTGTGGAAGAAATTCCGCGCGCTTTGACAAGAATTATAAAGAACCCATCTCGGGCATATTCCGGGATGGGTGTTTTTTATTACTTGAGCTTTGCCTCAAGCCTTTCTCTGATCGCTAAAATGAAGTCCTTTGTGTTTACGGCGGTTGCGGTGCAGCCCTCGCTGACAAGACCGACGAGATCCTTTGTCATAATGCCGTCGTTCAGCGTGTCAATGCAGGCTTCCTCAAGCTTATTTGCAAACGTGACAAGCTCGGAAAGCCCGTCAAGCTCGCCTCGCTTGCGGAGCGCGCCCGACCAGGCGTAAATGGTAGCCATGGGGTTTGTGGAGGTTTCTTCACCCTTTAAGTAGCGGTAATAATGGCGAGTTACTGTGCCGTGAGCCGCCTCGTATTCGTACTTTCCGTCAGGAGAAACCAGCACCGAGGTCATCATGGCAAGAGAGCCGAATGCCGTGGATACCATATCCGACATAACGTCGCCGTCATAGTTTTTGCAAGCCCAGATGTAGCCCCCCTCGCTTCTTATAACGCGTGCAACGGCGTCGTCAATGAGCGTGTAGAAATATTCAATGCCAAGCTCCTCGAATTCTTGCTTGTAATCCTTGTTGTAGATTTCCTCAAAAATGAGCTTGAAGGTCTGGTCGTATTGCTTGGATATGGTGTCCTTGGTGGAAAACCACAGGTCTTGACGTGTGTCAATGGCAAACTTGAAGCATGAATGAGCAAAGCTGATAATTGAAGAGTCTTTGTTATACTGACCCTGAAGCATTCCTGCGCACTCAAAGTCATATATAGTCTTTGAAAACTCGGTGCCGTCCTCACCTGCAAATGAGAGGGTGGCTTTGCCGGCCGAGGGCACGCGGTATTCGGTTGCCTTGTACACGTCGCCGTAAGCGTGACGGGCTATGGTTATGGGCTTTTTCCAGTTGCGCACCACGGGCTTTATGGAGTCAATGATTATAGGCGCGCGGAACACCGTACCGTCAAGAATTGCGCGGATAGTGCCGTTGGGCGATTTCCACATTTCTGAAAGATTGTATTCCTCAACGCGTTGCTTGTTTGGCGTTATAGTTGCACACTTTACGGCAACGCCGTGTTTTTGCGTAGCGTAAGCTGAGTCAAAGGTGACCTTGTCGCGAGTTTTCTCTCTTTCGGGAAGACCCAGGTCGTAATATTCGGTTTTGAGGTCAACGAAGGGCAAAATAAGCTCGTCCTTTATCATTTTCCAGATGATCCTGGTCATCTCGTCGCCGTCCATCTCAACGAGCGGCGTTACCATTTTGATTTTGTTCATTTGTTTACCTCGCAAAAAGGTTTAGTTGCCGTTTTTTATTTTGTAGTAATTCATAAGGCAGCCCGCAAGCAATATCTGCTTCTCCTCATCGGTCAAGCCTTTGATATACAAGGTTATGTTCTCAACCTCGCCTGATCTGCGCACCACCTTGGCGTAGAATTCTTCTTTTCCGTCTGTTAGCGCCTGCCTTATGCCGTCAACGAATATGCAATCTCCCGGTTCATAGTCAAATTTGGAATCAGGGGCGATGGTGAAAGGCATAATGCCCCAGTTTATACAGTTTGAGCGATAGCGCTTGGTGGCAAACTCGTAGCATACGTTGCCAAAGCCGCCAAGCACCTTCTGGCAGGACGCCGCCTGCTCGCGCGCTGAGCCGTCACCAGGCTTGTTGGCAAATACGCAGGAGCCAAACTGTGTGTTTCTCGCAAGCTCTGCCGCGTTGCCTACTTTTGCAAGAATATCCATAAGCTCGGGGGCAGTATCACCCTCACGGCGAGCCGCTTCCTTGGCTGCAACCGCCTTTGAAAGTCCAACGTACTCGGGAACTCTGCGAGAGAGAGTAAATTCTGCAAGGCGGCGGGGGTTGGATCGCAGACTGCTTGTTTCGCCGGAGGGGATAAGCTCGTCTGTGGTGGTTACGGGGTCGTGAATTACTGCCGTCAGCTCAAGCAAGAGATTGTCCGAAAGCTCATATTGATCGGGCCAACTTGTGATATTGGGACCGAGAATAAGCTCTTGGCTGGGATCTGCTTTGCCATATCCGTAATAAACGCGCTTCTGATACACCGAGTTATCAAATTCGTATTCAATGGGGGTGTATTCGTAATGAACGTCCGTTGCGGGTGTTATCTTGCCACCATTCGCCGCCGTTGCCGCGATAGATCGCGCGTCCATAAGCGCAACGCCCGCAACCTGACCCTCGCCGGGCTTTGAACCCTCGCGGTTGGGGAAGTTGCGCGTTGTGTGGCGGAGTGAAAGGCCGTTATTGGCAGGGACGTCACCTGCGCCGAAGCAGGGACCGCAAAAAGAGGGCTTAATGACCGCGCCGCTTTGCAAAAGATCGGCAGTCACACCCGCACGCGTCAATGCCAAGGATACGGGAACGCTTGTGGGGTAGACCGACAAGTTAAAGTAAGAGTTTCCAACGTTGCCGCCGCCAAGAATGCTACTTGCCTCAACGATGCTATCAAACATACCACCCGCACAGCCTGCAATAATGCCCTGGTCGGCAAGCACGCTGCCGTCAGGTTGTACTTTTGACACAAGATCAAGATCGCACCCCGGGAATTTGACCTTTGCCTCGGCCTCCACCTTTGACAGAATCTCTTTGGCGTTTGCCAAAAAATCTTTTATAGTGTATGCGTTTGAGGGATGGAAGGGCAGCGCTATCATAGATTCCATTCTCGAAAGGTCTATTTCTATCATAGAATCGTAATATGCAACGCCTGAGGGCTTTAATTCCTTATATTCCTCGGGTCGCCCGTGCACCTCATAGTGCTTTTTAACCACCTCGTCCGTTTCCCAGATTGAAGAAAGACACGTGGTCTCGGTTGTCATAACGTCAATGCCGTTTCTGAAGTCGATAGGAAGATTTCTGACGCCATCACCTACAAACTCGAGCACCTTGTTTTTGACAAAACCGTTGCCGAACGTCGCGCCGACAAGCGCGATAGCAACGTCGTGAGGGCCGATACCCTTGCGGGGAGTGCCTGTCAAATGAACAAGAACCACCTCGGGATCCTTTATGTCATATGTGTCGCGT
>JAFQLG010000005.1 GCA_017414605.1 Clostridia bacterium | reverse complement strand
GCAACTCCGATAAACGCCTGCTCTCCTCCCGAAAGCTGCATCAGATTCTTGATGATCTTTCCGGGTGGCGCCGCCTTGATCTCGATTCCGCTCTCCAGCACGTTTTCGGGGTCTGTGAGGTATATCTCCGCCGATCCGCCGCCGAAAAGCTCCGAGAAGGTCTTGCCAAAGTTCTCGTTTATCTTGTTGAAGGACTCGATAAAGGCGGTCTTCATCTCCTTTTCGAGCTTGGTTATTATTCCCGTAAGCTCGTCGCGGGATTTTTCAAGATCGGCTATCTGCTCTGACATATAGTCGTATCTTGCCTTTACCTCGTTGTACTTATTAACTGCATCCAGGTCAACGTGACCTATAGCGCGCAGCTTGTTGTTACACTCAGTTTGCGTTCTTGCAACCTCGGCGCGATTTTCTGCCGTTACGGGCTCGTATCCAAGCGCCACCGCATCCGCGCGCGTCATTTCGTAATCGTCCCAGAGCTTTGTAGCAACCTTATCATACTTTTCGCGCAAATTCTCAAGCTTTGACTCGTTAGTTGTGTGAACGCGGAAGATAAGCTCTTTTTCCGCCATTTTGTCGCGAATGAGCGTATTTATCTCGTTAAGCTTGCGGTCAAACTCAAGATTGCCCTCCTCTGTTTCGGCTCTCTTTGCATTGAGCTCGTCCAAAACCTTTTGGCTCTCCTGATACTTTGCGCGGTTGTCTATTTGCGCGATATTTATGCTTTCTATCTTTGCGCGATATCCCTCTATGCGCTCGCGCGCGGCGGCGATGTCGCTATCGCAGTTTCTTATTCTCTCAAAAGAAACCTCGAGCAGCGCTCTTACCGTTTCGGCGTCCTTTTGTATCTCGCTTGCCTTGATCATAAGCGCAGTCTTTTGCGCTTCAAGGTCGCGCAGCTTGAATTCGCACTCAACGCGCGCCTGGTTCTTGCTCTCGCGAACCGCCCTGAGCTCCTCAACCTTATTGGCCTGTGCCTTTTCCTCTGCAACCAGCGCCGCAAGGTCCTCCTCGTATCTCTCGCTCATCTCGATTATCTGCTGATAATCCGCCTTGAGCTTTTCAAGAAGCGAACGGTTGGACTCATGCTGGCCTGCAAGCTTTTCAAGCGCCTGGAGCTCCGTATTGAGCAACACCTCGATAAGCTCGCGGCGGTCGTCCTGGGCGTTCTTATCGTCCGTTAAGTCTGTCAATCTCTGTTTTTGAGCCTTGGCATCCTTTTCAAGAGCCGCTATGGCTTTTTCAAGCTGTGCAAGGTCGCTCTCGAGTCGCTTTATCTCGTCCACGCGAGAAAGCACGCCCGCGTGCTGCTTTACAGAACCTCCCGTAAAGCTACCGCCCGCGTTTATCTGCTGACCGTCCAGCGTTACGACCTTTACCTTATAGGAAAGCTTCTTTGCCATAACGGTTGCATTATCGATATTGTCAAATATCAGCGTTCTGCCAAGCAACGCCTTTACAACGGTCTTGAACTTTGCATCGCATTGGCAAAGCTCGTCCGCAACAGCGATATATCCCGCAAATCCGCGCGCCTCGCGCATTTCCTCGGTTTCGGTCTGGGGGCGCATTGAGGTCAAGGGGAAGAACGTAGCCTTACCCGCCTCGTTCTTTTTGAGCGCGAACATTGCCGCCTTTGCCGTTTCCTCATCCTCAACAACTATGTGCTGCAGATTTTGGGTAAGAGCAGTTTCTATTGCCACAACGAACTTGGAATCAACCGAGATCACCTTGGACAAGGGGCCGTATATTTTGCCGCAGAGCGCGCCGAATCTATCGGTTATCTTGCCCTCCGCATAGCTATTCATTACGAATCTTACGCTATTATTATAGCCTTCAAACTGCTCCTCCATTGCGCGTATCGTTTTGATCCTCTGCGCTATGGAATCGCGGCGTATCTTTTTGCCGTTCAGCTCGGAATAAAGCTCGCCCATCTCGTCATTGAGGGCTGAAAGCTCTTCGCCGAGCTTTTTGCTCTCCGCATCTATCTCGCCGATAGCCGCGTTGTACTCTTCAACCGACTTTTGCTTGAGAGTCATGGACTTTTCAATGCGGGTAAGCTGCTCCTCATAGCTTTCTATGTCGAAAAGCATATCAGCATTTCTGTCGCTTCCGCTCTCGCGTGCGCTCTCGAGCACCGATATTCTTACCTTTATGTCAACCGCTTCTGCCTCCGCCGCCTTGATATCGGCAAAAACGGTGTCAATATCCTTATTATATTTGTCTATTTCAAGCTTAGTGTCAAAGATAGTATCCCCCGCCGCCTCCAGAGCATTCTTGTTTTGCTCCGTTGCAACCGAAAGCTCTGCCGCTTTGGCATTATGCTGAGCCACGCGCTCGTTTTCCTCGCGCAAAACGCGCTCACTGGAGGCAAGCGACTGCCTTGCGGTTTCAATAAGATCGTTCGTATGCTTGATGTTGGTATCATTTACGCGGAACTCGCTATCAAGGCGGAATATCTCGCTTGTCTGATCCTTTATCATATTGAGCAGCTGAGAATGCGCTATTTTACTATTCTGTGCCGCCTCATAGAGCTTGGCATTGCGCGCGTCCAAGGACTGCATAGAGTCCTCTGCGTTCTTTAAGTCAAACTCGGAATGGCGCAAAGCATCCTCTGCAACTCCGATGTCCAGGCGCAACTTCTCGGTATCGAAAAGCCACAGACTAACGTCCGCTTTTTTCTTTATTTCCATAAGCTCAATGGCGCGGCGTGCCTTGCCGGCCTCGCGCTCCAGAGGTCCTACCTGCGATGCGACTTCAACAAACACGTCGTTGATGCGCACCATATTGTCCTCTGTAGCCTTGAGCTTTCTCTCTGCCTCGCTCTTTTTGTGGCGGTATTTCGCTATTCCCGATGCATCCTCAAATATGTCGCGTCGGTCCTCGCTCTTTTTGGACACCATATCGGCAATTCTACCCTGTCCGATTATAGAATAACCGTCGCGTCCGATACCCGTATTCAAAAACAGCTCGTATATGTCGCGAAGACGGCAGGCGCGGCGATTTATGTAATACTCGCTATCGCCGTTTCTGAAATATCTTCTTGTAACGATGACCTCATCAAAGGGGCAATCCAGCTTTGAGGGGCCTCTGGTGTTGTCAAAGGTAACGGATACCTCGGCAAAGCCCATAGGCTTGCGGCTGTCAGCACCGCCGAAAATAACGTCCTCCATCTTGGTAGAGCGCAGAGTTTTTGACGATATCTCGCCAAGAACCCAACGCATCGCATCAGCAATGTTGGATTTTCCGCTTCCGTTAGGACCGACTATAACCGTTACGCCCGTTTCGCTGTTCGTCACGTCGCTGGCATCAAAAACCAGCTTTGTTTTGTCGGGAAAGGACTTAAAGCCCTGCATTTCTATTGACTTAAGATACAATTTGTACCTCCGTTCTTTACTCTGATACCTTCAGAGTCAGTTTATTTACAATGTCTTCTTTTATTACTACTTTTTTAGCTCCGTATCGGGCAACGATGCGCTCGCGGTTTATTCCCTTTTGGCCAACCGCCCTCGACACCTCGCCCCGAGGCACCGAAAACGTTAAGATCTTGTTTTGAACGATGCCTGTGCGCTCTATCTGCTCGCACATATCGTCAAAATACACCTCGCCGATAACCAGCTCGCCAAGCGCGGGATGATTTGCGCCGCCCTTGACCTTTTCTGGATCACAAAGGTTGTCCGATGAGGACAAGCCTATGCGGATAACATCCACTCCCCTCCGGGAAAAGACTTTATATACCTCTTTTGCTCGCATAACGGCATCGGAATCTGACAGCATCTCGTATTCGCCGCGCTCTGCCATATTGGCAAGCTCCGTTCCAAAAAAGGTGACCGTTGGGTAGATCCTCGCACCGTTCGCGCCCATGTCGCATATCTTTCTCGCCGTTTCAAGCTCATTTTGCAGACTTCCGCCCGGCAGGCCTATCATCATCTGACCAATGAGGTCATAGCCCTGCTCTTTTATAAGTCTGCATGCATTCTCCGCATCGCGTGCGGTGTGACCTCGGTTTGAGAGTCTTAACACCTCATCGTCCATGCTTTGAAGCCCAAGCTCCACGGTTTTTATGGGGTATCGGAACAAGATCTCCATTATTTCGCCGTTAATATAATCGGGGCGAGTGGAAAATCGGATTCCCGTAACCCTTGCCCTATCGGTTTTTGGCTCATTCACGTAGCGTCCTGCCAGATCCAGCAGATATATCATAAGCTCGCGGTCGATTCCCGTAAAGCTTCCGCCGAAATAGGCTATCTCCACCTCTGCATCCTGTGCTATGGTTTCAAGCGCCTCGTCTATATCGCGTTCAACCGCCGCTCTGTCAAAGCTCTGTCTGCCCGATATGGAGCGCTGATTGCAAAAAACGCACATATTGGGGCAACCGAGATGCGGGATAAACACGGGGATATTTTTATGCTTTGTTTTCATGTCTTACTCAACCGAGAACAGCTTTAATGCCTCGTGCGCGGCGTTTTGCTCCGCCTCGCGCTTGCTTCTGCCCCGTCCTCTTCCTATAACGTTGGAATTAAGGCGCGCCTCAACTGAAAACGTTTTCATATGGTCGGGTCCGCTCTCTCCCACAACTACGTATTCCAGGAAATCGCCCTCCGCCTGCTGAACGAACTGCTGAAGCAGAGTTTTGGCGTCTCCGTTAAATCCGCGCGCGCGTCCGATATTTTCGATCTCGCGCTTGATAAATGGCAAAAGGAAGCTCTCCACCGTTGCCAT
>JAFQLG010000075.1 GCA_017414605.1 Clostridia bacterium | reverse complement strand
GTTTAATCTCAGTGACCTTTTAGACCGATTGGTCCGAGCAGCAAAAACAGGACTATATCAACGACGGCAAGATAAGAATGGAAAAATCGCGCTGGATGCTCTCTGTGATCATTCCCTTTCTCGTAACCTTTATGGCAGAGGCGCTCTACCTCTTCGTATGGACGGGCTGGCTTGAAAATCTTTTCAGATAAAGGCAAAATCTATGCAAAACTATAAGATATGCTGTCTTTACTCGGGCTCGGGCGGAAACTCCGCCTATATCGAGGCGGGCGGCGCAAAAATACTTATCGATGCGGGCAAGAACGCAAAGCATCTGTGCCTGGCGCTGTGCAAGATAGGCGTTGACGTTGAAAATATAGACGCAATTTTCGTAACGCACGACCACAGCGACCACACGGCAGCATTGCGCACACTTGCACACAAGCATCAAATACCTATCTATATGTTGCTCTCCTCTGCCGAGATATATCGCGGACTTATGGACGAAAAGCTATGCGGCTGTCTCAATCTCTTTATGGGATATGAGTTTGAAACGAGTGTACGCGGCTTGCGCGTAAAGGCATTCCCCACACCACACGATTCTCTGGGCTCGGTTGGCTTTAGGCTGACCTTTGAGGGCGAGGGCAGAAAGGATATATCCATAGGATACGCCACCGATATCGGTCACGTGACCGAGGCTATCACTCAAAACCTTTGGGGCTGCGAATCCGTAATTCTCGAGTCAAATCACGATACCGATATGCTTTGGCGCGGTCCATATCCCATTGAATTGAAGGAGCGCATCGCATCCCCGCGCGGTCACCTTTCAAACCGCGAGTGCGCCACATTGGCGCGCCTTTTGTGCGAAAACGGGACCAAAAATCTGATGCTTGCACACTTAAGCCGGGATAATAACACTCCTGCGCTAGCGCTTGCCGAAACGCAGAGCGCTCTATCGGGTCTTTGTGTTAATATCAAGGTTGCCGACCCGGGTGAGCCTACATGGCTTTGCGGAGAGGAGGCTTAAAGCATGGCAACGATCAGATTTATAACTGTCGGAACGCTCAAGGAGGACTATCTCCGAGCCGCCGTTGCCGAATACGAAAAAAGGCTCTCGGGCTTTTGCCGCGTAGAGTCGGTCAACTTAAAGGAATCAAAGCTCCCCGAAAACCCGAGTGAGCGCGATATACAAAAAGCACTTGCGGAGGAAGCAAAAGCTATCCTTGCCGCTATGCCCGACCGCGCCTACAAGGTTGCCTTGTGCATAGAGGGCAAGCAGTTTTCATCCGAGGAGCTTGCCGAAAAGCTGAACGGTGCATTCAATGTGTCAAACGAGATTTGCTTTGTCATCGGGTCGTCACACGGACTTTGTGACAGCGTCAAGCGCGCCGCCGACTTAAAGCTCTCCTTCTCCAAGCTGACCTTTCCCCACCAGCTTATGCGCGTGATACTTGCCGAGAGCATCTACCGCTGTATGAGCATTATAAAAGGAACGAAATATCATAAATAACGTATAACACCGACAAGAACTCTTGCTCGGTGTTATTTTTTTAGCTATATTCTCATAAATTTTTGTAAAACTAAACGTTTGGGAGTAACAATGAGAAAACAATTAGGCTTTTTAGCTTTAGCTATTATTTTTTTGCTTTTACCCTTGCCGTCGTGCGCCAAAAAGCAAGCTCCCTCCTGCCGTGAGGTGCTGACGGCACTGATAGATGCCGAAGGGCAGGCTCTGCCTGCGGGCAGAATATACGACATGCGCGCGGGCGAGGACGGCGCCGAGCGACTGCCCGATTCCCTGCTCCCCGCGCTTTTGGGCGAGGGCAAGATGCCCGCCGTGTCGAACGCGTGGCTGGACTGCGCCATGTTTTTATCGGTCACCGAGCATCCCTGCGAGCTTATAATTTTCCTTTGCACATCGCGCGACGCGGCAACCGATACGGCGCGGCTTTTATGCTCGCGGCTTGATGCAATAAAGGTGTCAAAGTCAAGTGAAAAGTATTCAGATATGCTTTCCGCCGCGCGCGTTGGCATTTATAAAAACTATGCCTTTCTCATCATTTCCCGCGATCCCGCCGCCGCGCAAAAGACGCTCGAAAAAATATTGCGCTGAAGGTTGACCGCGCCCTGCTTTTGTGATACAATGTATTTATCAGCTTAAAAGGAGGACGGTGACGTGGCTATGGAATGGACCAAAACAAAAAAGAAGGCTATAACCTTCAGCTTTGACGACGGAGTGACACAGGACATTCAGCTTATAAATCTGCTTGACAAATACGATCTTCGCGCAACGTTTAATCTCAATTCCGAGCTGCTCGGACAGCGCGGAATGCTTGCATACGGCGAGCGCCCCATATGTCACTATAAGATCCACCCATCCGACGTAAAAAGGATATACCAAAATCACGAGGTTGCCTCTCACACGCTAACACACCCCAATCTCACCACTATTACCGACGACAGCGAGGTGATACGTCAGGTGGAGCAAGACAGACTTAACCTTTCCGATCTTGTGGGCTACGAGGTCGTGGGCATGGCTTATCCCTGCGGCGGCATCAACAACGACGAGCGAGTTGCAAGGCTTATCCGCGAAAACACGGGCGTTAAATACTGCCGCACCATTACAAGCACAAAAAGCTTTGACGTGCAGGAAAATCTGTACCAATTCAACCCGTCCGTCTACACAAACCGAATGGACGATACTATGGACTTGGCTCACCGCTTTTTAGAGCTTGAAGCTGACGAGCCGCAGATCCTCTATATCTGGGGGCACGCCTACGAATTTGACTACCGTCCCGAATGCTGGGTTCGTCTTGAGGAGCTTTTTAAGCTCATAAGCCACCGCGGCGATATTTTCTACGGTACCAATAAAGAGGTGCTTTTATAATTAAAAAAGGCGCAGGGTTTTCCCTGCGCTCTTTTATTTCAAAAGTCCCATAACAAAATAGATTATTCCCCAAACCGCGCCTGCAAGCGTGCCGTAAAGCAAAACGGGACCCGCAACGGTGAATATCTTTGCGCCAACTCCGAGTATCAGGCCCTCTGCCTTGGAGTCTATCGCGGGCGAAACCACGCTGTTCGCAAAGCCCGTTATAGGCACCAGCGTTCCGCCGCCAGCCCGCTTTGCGATCTTCTCAAACAAGCCAAGACCGCTGAGCAGAGCCGCCACGAATATAAGCGTTATCGAGCAGAGCGTGCCCGCATCCTTTTTGTCCATTCCCAAAAGGTCGCCGTAAACCGTCAGCAAAAGCTGACCTATAACACATATTGCGCCACCAACCGAAAATGCCCAGAGGCAGTTTTTGAGCGTTTTTGAGGACGGCGCGTGCGCATCCGCATATTTCCTAAAGCTCTCGTTTCCGATGTTCATATTAAACTCCTTTTTGCCCCGAAATGTATTTACTTATATTTTAGTCATTTTTGGGCGTAAAATGCGCCAGATCATGCTCCATTTTTTTGTCTTGTTTCCGCCGACTATTGACATTTGGACAAAAAACGGTTACAATATAAGTGTAGAGCGAGTAAATATTCAAAAACCGAACATACTAATATAGCGGAAAGGTAGATATTATGGCAAATTGGGAAGAAATTAAAAAAAGCATTGGAAATATAGCTGACAAAACTGTAAACAAAACGCGCGAGCTTGCAGACGTAGCATCTCTCAAGCTGAAGATTGCCAACAAAGAAGCAGAGCGCGACTTGCAATACAGGGCTCTTGGAAAGCTGGCATACGTAAAGCTGCGCGGCATTGAGGTCAAGGACCCCGATGCACTTACCGAAAACATCTCCACCACGCTTGAAAAACTGGACACCGTTCTCGCCGAGATACGTCAGCTCAAGGCGGAGGAAGAGGCGCGCCGCGCTGCAAAGGAAGCCGAAAAGGCGGCTCGCGAGGAGGCAAAGCGCCAGGAGGAAGAGCGCGAGGCTGCCGAGCAGGAAGAGCTCAACCGCAAGGTAATGGACGAATTCAACGAGGCTCGCAAAGAGGCAGACGCCGAATATGACAAGGCAAAGCGCGATGCCGAGGAGCTAAAGTAAAAGAACAGCAAAATGGGAAGAGGCAAAATTCGGTTTCTTCCCTTTCTTTTCCCGTTTTTTGCAATCTTTAGTTTGCATATTTTCCGTTGATTTTTATTTTTTTAATCAATTTCACAAATATACAGCGAAATTCAAGCAAAATCGCAACCTCAGGTTGCAGATAAAATCAATGTTTGATTGGTTGCAAAGCAACGCGTTTATTGATATAATATCGTTGCCCTCAAAAAAGGGCAAGTCATAAATTTATTTTAAGGAGAAAAATTATGACCATTGGTGAAAAGATAACAAAGCTCAGAGCCTCAAAGGGTATATCGCAAGAGCAGCTTGCGGAAATGCTTGGCGTTTCCAGACAATCCATATCAAAATGGGAAATGGACCAGGCAATGCCGCAGATAGACAAGGTATTACAAATAGCAGCGATCTTTGAGATTTCAACAGATGAGCTTCTGCGCGACAAAATAAACATATCAAAGCTTTCAACTTCCGCGAAAAATAAGTATTTCGGAACAGACGGCTTCCGCGGCGAGGCAGGCGTTACGTTGACCTCCATGCAGGCATACAAAGTCGGTCGCTTTTTAGGCTGGTATTACGGGTCCTCCCTTTCGGGCCAAAAAAAGCCCTATTACCGCCCCCGCATAGTCATAGGCAAGGACACGCGCCGCTCAAGCTATATGCTGGAATATTCCATTGCGGCAGGAATAACTGCATCGGGAGCGGACGTTTATATGCTGCACGTTACCACAACACCCAGCGTTTCTTACGTTACGCGCATGGACGACTTCGACTGTGGAATTATGATAACCGCCTCGCACAATCCATTTTACGATAACGGCATCAAGGTCATCAACTCGCGCGGAGAAAAGCTGGACGATGAAACCACGGCGCTTATCGAATCATATATTGACGGCGACCTCGCCGCGCTCTCTGTTGAGGGCGACGATCTTCCCCTTGCCAGCGGCGCAAAGATAGGCTGCATACACGACTACGTTGCGGGAAGAAACCGCTACATCGGTTATCTCATCTCGGTTGCCTCCAACTCATATAAAAAGCTCAAGATCGGTCTTGATTGCGCAAACGGCGCATCCTGGTCCATCGCAAACGCCGTTTTTAGCGCTTTGGGCGCGCAGACCTTTGTAATAGGCAACGAGCCTGACGGTCTTAACGTTAACGAAAACTGCGGCTCAACGCATATAGAACGGCTGCAAAAGCTGGTGCGCGAAAAGCATCTGGACGTGGGCTTTGCCTTTGACGGCGACTGCGACCGCTGTCTTGCCGTTGACGAGCACGGCAACGTTGTGGACGGCGATGCAATAATCTACATTCTCGGCAAGCGACTGAAGGCAAAGGGCACGCTCAATAACGACACTGTGGTAATGACGGTTATGTCCAACAGCGGATTTGTTAGAAGCCTTGACGAGATAGGCATAAAGTGCGTTCAAACCGCGGTTGGTGACCGATTCGTTTATGAATGCATGCAAAAGGGCGATTACGCGATCGGCGGCGAGCAATCCGGCCATATCATTATGAAGAAATATGCCACCACGGGTGACGGTATTCTGACGGCTATCATGGTTGCGGAGGAAATGTGCGATTCCAAATCCGCCCTCTCCAAGCTCGCCGAGCCCATAAAGCTCTATCCCCAATATCTTGAAAGTATTCGCGTTGCCGATAAGGCGGCAGCTCTCTCTGACGAGGGAGTTAAGCTTGCGGCGCACAAGGTTGAGGGGCTTATCGGCGGATGCGGAAGACTGCTTTTGCGCCAGAGCGGCACCGAGCCCGTTATTCGCGTTATGGTTGAGGCAGAGAGCGAGGAGCTGTGCCGCGAATACGTTAAAACCGTTATCAGCGCTATAAAGGACGGAGGACACGCAGTTGGATAAGCTTGTAAAAACAAAGGACCTCTTTGGATCTGTTCCCTCTTATCTTGCTCCCCTTTTTGACTCCTGCGAATACCCCTGGGAGATGCTGCCCCACCTCAAAGGCTATATCTTGTCGCTCATAGAGAACGGAATTGAGGGCTACACCCTTTTTTCCGACAACGTGCTTGTGGGTCCAAACGTTAAAATCTATCCCGCCGCAACTATCGAGGGGCCGACAGTTATCGGCACGGGCTGCGAGGTTCGTCCCGGCGCATTTATACGCGGCGGAGTTATAACGGGCGCGGGCTGCGTTATAGGAAATTCTTCCGAACTAAAAAACGCCATACTACTTGACAAAGTTCAGATTCCGCATTATAATTATGTAGGTGATTCCATACTCGGAAACCGAGCGCACACGGGCGCTGGTACGATATGCTCAAATCTTAAGTCCGACGGTAAAAATGTTGTCGTTCACGGTGATGAGGACTTCCAAACGGGGCTTCGCAAGCTGGGCGGCATACTCGGTGACGGCGCGGACGTTGGCTGCGGCTCGGTCATCAATCCGGGTACGGTCATCGGCAAAAACACAAGCGTTTATCCCTTGACTTCTCTGCGCGGAGTTTATCCCGCGGATTGTATAGTCAAGACAACGGACACAGTTGTAAAAAGGATATAATTTTATAACCCAAAGGAGATATATTATGAACTTTATTAAGGTCAACACTTACGATGAGCTCAGCTCAAAGGCTGCGGCTCTAATTTGTGCACAGGTAGTTATGAAGCCCGAATGTGTTCTCGGTCTTGCAACGGGTTCTTCCCCTCTCGGCGCATATGCAAAAATGGCAGAAAAGTGCCGCGCGGGCGAGGTTGATTTCTCTCGCGTTACTTCCATCAACCTTGACGAATACGTTGGTCTTGACGGCGAGCACGACCAGAGCTACCGCTACTTTATGAATAATAATCTTTTCAAATATATCAACATCGACATAAACAAAACTCACGTTCCAAACGGTTGCGCTGACGATGCGGATGCGGAATGCAAGGCTTATGACGAGCTTATCAAGAGCGTTGGCGGCATCGACCTGCAGTTGCTCGGCATCGGTCTTGACGGTCATATCGGCTTTAACGAGCCAGACACCTATTTTGAAAAGGCTACTCACAAGGTTGAGCTTGACCCCTCCACCATCGATGCAAACGCGCGTTTCTTTGCCAGCCGCGAGGACGTTCCCACAACGGCTATCACTATGGGTATGGGCGGTATTATGTCTGCAAAGAAGGTCCTTCTTATCGCAAACGGCAAAAAGAAAGAGGATATCGTGAACAAGGCGTTCTTCGGTCCTATAACGCCTGCGATTCCTGCATCCATTCTTCAGCTCCATCCCGATCTGACTGTAATTTACAGCGAGAACTGATCATTATAACAAAAAAACGGCACCCAGCTGGGTGCCGTTTTTTGTGTTCATCATCCAACGTCGTCGCGACGCTCTATTGCGGATATATAGGGATTCTCCTCCATTATTCTGCTCAGCTGCGAGGAGGAATATTCCACTTCTGTCATAAGAACGGCGGAGTAGAACACCTTTCCATCCTTGTTTTCTATCTTGAGCTTGTTAAATCGATCGGTCTTGAATATCTCCTTGACTCGCTTGTTCGATTCATCTACAAGTTCAAATCTGATATCGATAAGATATCGCTTTTTATGATTGAAAATGGGAATGTTTACATGCAAAAGGCACTGAACGCCTATCATAACCGCGGTTGCACAGAGCGCGATAACGTAAAGTCCGCCGCCGCAAGCCATACCGATACCCGCCGTTGTCCAAACGCCCGCCGCAGTTGTAAGGCCATGCACCGAGTTTTTCTTATACACGATTATTCCTGCACCAAGAAAGCCGACACCTGCAACTATCTGCGCCGCAACGCGCGCCGAATCTGCCTCGCTTCCAAATGCATATTTTGACACTATCATCATAAGCGCCGCGCCCACGCACACGATTGTATGCGTACGCACTCCCGCTTCCTTTGATCTTTTCATTCTCTCAAAGCCTATTACAAAGCCCAAAAGAGTGGATACCAGCAAGGGTATGACCAGCTCCAATTCAAAAAGAATTTTTTCCCACATATATTTTCACCTCAAAGTTTATATTCTAATTATAGAGCAAAATTGCGCAAATGTCAATGCAAAATGCAAAATATACCGCTCAGTAAGTCTTTTCATAGGCTGCGGCGCGCCCTACTTTTCCCACCTCGCGCAAAAGTCCCACATCACACAAAGTATGAACTATGGAATATGCATCGCGCCCGCGTATTTTGCTTGCCGCCGAGTACTGTTTAACCGTAAAAGGACCGCAAAGCTCATCCGGCACAAAATACTTATAGGACTCCAATCCTAAAAACACGTGCGCGCGCAAAAGATTGACGGGGATAAGCTCGTATTTTTCGTATTTGGAGCGCCTTCTTTTTTTATTTTCCGCATTTTTCTTGTATTGCTCTGCCTCTGTGGCAAGTATAACCAGAGAGAAGCGCGGGCAATCTAAAAGATGACGGACGTAATACAGCTCGCCCGCAATGTCCGCAAGCTTATTTGGCCTTGGCGAGCGATAGCGCTTTGAAATGCGCCCGTCGTCGCCCAGAATATTCACCCATTTGACCTCGGCGATAGGGTGGATGACCGTGACATTAAGGTCAGTATTTGCCATTATCCAATCAAGCTTTGGAACAAGGGGAGCAAGGCTGCCCGTTTGTATCTCGTAAACGGTATTGCCATCCAGAACGTCGGCAACGAAACGGCGGCGTCCCTTCTTCTTTTCGCCGTCCCCCGTGTCGTTGTCCAGCTTTATTTCATGCTTTGACTCATCGGGACAAACGAAGCGCTTTATGGCAGCATGCATCTGCTTTTCGCCCAGCGTTCCTATGCCCTCGTATTCCGCATCGGCATCGCAGGCGGCGCCCATAACGTCCATAACGATTCGGCGAAAGCGCAGAGTATCGGCATAGCTTATCTCAAAAACGTTTTTCGGCTTGTCATCCACGGCGCTCACCTACCCTTCTCTTCATTTCTAATTTTATCACAAAATTGAAAAATGTCAACGCTATTTCATTTATTGTTATACATTAAAGCGGCTTTGCTTTGGAAAGATAATAATACGGCGCCCGCGGCTTGAATCAAGCTCACAGCGCGGCGGCGCAATCTCTAAAAAGGAAAATTTGCAAATGAAAACTACAAAAATTAAAAGAAAGCTGCCGCGCGCTCTGATAATCGCGGTTGCCGCTTTTCTTGCGGTGTGCATCTCGGCGGGTCTGTTCACCGTTGTCGGCTCGGCGGTTCAGAACAAGAGAACCTATCATAATATGGAGGTGTATCTTGGCGGCGTTCCCTTCGGAGTAAAATTCAACACACAGGGCGTTATGATAATCGGATTTTCGGACATAGATTCAACGCCAAAGGCGCAAACACCCGCCTACCTCGCGGGGCTGCGCACAAAGGACGTTATTACCAAGATAAACGGCAAAGCTATCAAGGATGCGGCACAGCTTACGGGCGAGGTTGAGGGCTCGGGCGGAAAGCCAATATCGCTGACATTTCTGCGCGGCGGAGTAGAAAAGACCGTTAGTATAACGCCGGCATACAGCGAGAGCGAGGCTCGGTATAAAACAGGCGTTTGGGTAAAGGACAGCGGCGCGGGTATCGGAACCGTAACTTACGTTGTTCCCGACACTCTGGAATTCGGAGGTTTGGGACACGGAATTTGCGATAACGACACGGGTGAGCTTGTCGCCATAAGACAAGGTGTTGTCATGGACGTTGGTATAAGCGCTATCAAAAAAGGCGTTTCGGGAACACCGGGCGAGATAAAAGGATACTTTGGCACCAACACGCTTGGCAAAATGGCTACCAATACGAATTGCGGCGTTTTCGGCAAGCTTGACACCCTACCCCGATACGTCAGTAAAACCGTTAGCGTTGCCATGCGCGATGAGATACGCGAGGGCGAGGCGACCCTCGTATGCACTCTGGACGACGGCGCTCCCTGCACCTACACTCTTGAAATAACCTCGATAAATCGGCATGCGGACGGCTCCAAATGCTTTATGATAAAAATAAAGGATGCGCACCTTATCGAAAAGACGGGCGGTATCGTTCAGGGTATGTCGGGCAGCCCAATCATTCAGAATGGCAAGCTTATCGGCGCGGTTACGCACGTTATGGTGGGCGATCCCACCTGCGGCTACGGCATATTTATCGAGAATATGCTCAACCAAATGTACAACCCCGCGGCTTAAACGAAAAAAAGGCAATATCACACTCGGTGATATTGCCTTTTATTATTTGTCACAAATCGCTTTGGAGTTGGGCGAGCTATCAGAATGCCACCTTTTTGAAAACGAAGAACACTGCCTTCCATATAAGCTTTGTGTTTCTGTAATCGTTGCGGCACTTCTTGTACTTTGCGCGCCAGTTCTTATAATCGCTTACCGATTCATAAAGCTTGGTGTCGGACTGCTTTTTAAGTATCTTCAACTGCTGCTTGTACATTTTTTCGGTAACTTTGAACAGACGCTTGCACTGATGATACTTTTCGGCATCCATCGTCTGAAATCCGTTGGTAATGCAGGCAACAATGCCCATCTGCAATTGCATATCGGCCCTTGCCGCCTCATATCTGCTGATAAAGTCCAAAAGCTCTCTTTGGATAGTTTGCCATTGGGTAACTCTCCAATCCACAAAGCCAACTCTGATGCGGCAAAGAATATCGCTTCTCTTCTGCTCATATTCCGTATTTCCATCATTCAAGGAAACGGACTTCATAAATCCGCAGCAACCGCAACGGTAGCGAGCCGCGTTAAGATCGGCGCCCGTTTGTGACATGACAGCGCCGCATTGCGGACATTGATATGTATCAAGAGTCATAATTCACCAAAAGCCTTTGCTTATCTCATAGAGTTGATCTCATCGATCTCAGCACCCATATTTCTTACGAGAAGCAATACCTGCTGCTCATCCCAGGTAGGCTGCTGGAGCATAGCCTTAAGCTCATCATACATCTTTTCAATATTGTGCTCGTTCTTCTTTGCGTGTCTGTCCGAGGTAGCAACGGTATACTGGAAATCGTTCTGGAGCTTTTTGAGCTCAGCGGTTACCTTTTCGTTTGCCTCGGTATAGCGCATCAGGGTATTGAGCTTTATTGCGAAATTTTTGAAAAACTCGTTATCGCGAGTTACGTTTTTCTGAAATGATCTCTTAAAGAATCCCATAGTTGCTTCTCCTTTAGTTATTTACAGGGTTAACTACTAATCTGCCAAGCATGGAGCTGCTGCTTACGCCAACGAGAGTAAGACCATACTGAGCAAAAATATCCTTCATCTTGGGATAAAGCTCTTCGCTTATCTTCAAAAACTCAGAGGGCTGGAGTCCAACCATATTGGAAAGAGTGCGCTGGTTACCCTCCAGGTAATCCTGGATCTTAGCGCCTATCTCGTTTACGAAAACTTCGCTGAGGAAATCTCTGAGCTCCTCGGTGTTAAAGAGCTCTGCATCTCTCTGGGTAAGACACTTTCTGTAGAATCTATCCGCGCTGCGCGCAGCATCGTTTGTGTCTATCTCAACGTAGAACACGCCGCTCGCACCAACGGTATAAGCCTCTTTGGTCTCATAGTCTGCCATAACGTAAGGAGTTCTGGTTCCCCAATTTACCTTGAGGTTAAAGTCCTTGGAAATGCAAACGATCTTTGCGCGGTTAAACTGCTTTTTCTGACCTCTGGAGCCGGGTCTGGTGGGGTCTATGGAGAAAGGCCAGATAGAGCCGCCAAAGGGGGTGGGCATACCCAAAAACTGTCCATTTCTATACAAAAGGTTGTACTGATCCGCATCGGTATCGATGCAATACTTGTGGTGGCAGTCCTCTGCTCTTTCCTCTAAAACGCGGCAGAACTGATCTTTGCCCAGCTTGATCTCAACTGAGCCTTTCTTTTTCTTCTTGAAAAACATTTTTCTTTTTCCTTTCTATTGATATGATATTTAGTTTCCCTTGATGGTATCAATGATCTCTTTTATGAATTCTATGTTTTTGACCAACAGAGATATTCCCGAAAGCACAAGCGTCAATACAACTCCTGCGCCCAGGCTTTCCGTTGAAGCTTCACTTCTTGGGATCAGATTATCCGCCAACGTATCGTGCGGAAGCTCAAGCCTATCCTCAACCGTGTTCAAAAATACCCTGGCAGCATCAACGGGTATGGCATATTTCATGCCGTCCGCTTCAATTCGGACAGATACGTGAACGCCGATAACGTTGCCCTCTTCATTAAACAGCGGGCCTCCCGAGTTTCCGGGATTAGTTGCGGCATCGGTCATGATAAAATATCTCTCTCCAAGCTTGCGGTTGATATCACTAACGATTCCCGCAGTCATACAAAGTCCCTCGCCCTTGGAATTGCCGATATAATATACGTGCTGTCCTATTCTGACCCTTGAGGACTCTCCAAGCGTAAGTGCCTTTGCCTCTTCGGGCACGCTCTCCATGGCAAGAAGCGCCAGATCCACGTTATGAGGATCTGAATTGTCGGTATTACCAATGGCGATCAGCTTGGCTTTGATGCGGACGCCCGCGTGCTTTACGTAAATGTCCGAGCAGGGCGATCCTCCACTACTCAGAACAGCATGGGCATTGGTCAGCACCAACCCCTTTTGTGAGATCAGAAATCCCGATGCGCGACCCGATTCGGTCAAGATCTCGACAACGCCGCGGCAGTTCTTTTCATAAATGTCCTCGGAAGCCATCTCCGTTTCCACAGCGGGTACGCAAGCTTGCTCCTTGACGTTGATCGACTGCTGCTTTTCGGCATTTGGTTCGGGCGTTTTTGCCGCAGGAGCTTTTACTGCAGTAACTTTTGTCACGGGCTTGCGCTTTACTATCAGCTCCTCGGCAGAAGCAAATTTTGCGCCGCAGAAGGGGCACTTAAAGCCATTGCCGTCCGCATTGACATCGCCACCACAGCATTTACAGTTGTAAGCCATTTTATTCTCCTCTTCTCTTATAAACTAAGCAAATTCTACTGTCAACAATATAAGAATAACGGATCTGCGCTTTTTTAACAGTCAAAAATATGGGAAACTCGGATTTGGAGCCTCAAGTCTTGCGCGAGTTGCACCTGCCTGATATAAAACGCAAAGAAGCATCCAGATCCTATCATATCGCAATTAGAAAAATATACATAATTATTATAGCACCGCAAAATTTATTTGTCAATCACAAAAACGCGAGAATATGTCAATTTTAAGCAAAATTCATCGGTTTTCACTAATTTTATGGAAGTGTCACCTTCATAGTGTGAGAAAACGGTCGAAAGCCGTCGTATTTTTTGCGCGCATCTCTTGACTTGTGGGCGTGAGGTTGGTATAATTAAATCGGTGTTATTTGTGCCGAGCTTTTTGAGAGCACAAACGAACAGTAAATAAAAAAGGCTTTTTGCCCATAAGGAGATAAAAATTGCGTAAGACAAAAATAGTTTGCACCATAGGCCCCGCCAGCCAGAGCGAAGAAACGCTCAAGGGTCTGTGTCTTGCGGGAATGAACGTTGCCCGCCTCAATTTTTCACA
The DNA here is from genome assembly GCA_017414605.1 of Clostridia bacterium. The sequence continues at coordinate 2,605 of JAFQLG010000075.1, read as the reverse complement.
TAACACACACGAGGACCACCTCAAAAGAATAGAATCCATCAAAAAGGTGCGCGCAGAGCTTGATATGCCCATTGCCATAATGCTTGACACAAAGGGTCCCGAGTTCCGCATCAAAACCTTTGAGGGCGGCAAAATAATGCTTGCGGACGGAGTGGACTTTACCTTTACGGCAAACGACGTTGTCGGTAACGATAGCATCGTTTCGGTAAGCTACCCTAAGCTCCCCGAGGAGCTTTCCGTTGGCGATACCATACTGCTCAACAACGGTCTTCTGACCTTTGAGGTTCAGAGTATTGAGGGCGCGGACATCAAATGTCGCGTTGTTTGCGGCGGTGAGCTTTCCGATAGAAAGAGCATGAGCTTCCCCGGTAAGGTCATGAAGCAAAAGTACCTTTCCGATCAGGACAAGAGCGACATTAAATTCGGCGTTGAAAACGGCGTTGACTACATTGCCTGCTCCTTTGTTTCGGGCAAGCAGGACCTCATCGACGTTCACGAATACCTGGACGAGCTCGGCGCCGAGAACATCGAGCTTATCGCAAAGATAGAAAATCAGTCAGGCGTTGACAACATAGACGAGATATGCCAATACTGTGACGGAATCATGGTTGCGCGCGGCGATATGGGCGTTGAGATACCCTTTGAGCAGCTGCCCTCCATCCAGAAAAAGCTTATTACGAAATGCCGTCTGCTCGGCAAACGCGTTATCACCGCAACCGAGATGCTGGAGTCCATGATCCACAACTCGCGCCCCACCAGAGCCGAGATAAGCGACATCGCCAATGCCGTTTATGACGGTACCAGCGCCATCATGCTCTCTGGCGAGACCGCGGCGGGTAAATATCCTATTCAGTCCGTAAAGACCATGGCAAAGATCGCCGAGACCACCGAAAGCACTATTGACTACAAAAAGCGCTTCTACAATGCCGAGTTCAAGATAAAGAACACCGTGGACGCGATCTCGCACTCCACATGCGGAATGGCAATAGACATCAACGCAAAGGCTATCGTCGCCTGCTCCCTTTCGGGTATGACTGCACGAATGGTTTCGCGTTTCCGCGCTCCCGTTGACATAATCGGTCTTACAACCGACGAAACGACCTGGCGCCGCCTTGCACTCTCCTGGGGCGTTATCCCTGCGATGTGCGAAAAGTTCACCTCAACCGACGTGCTTTTCTACACGGCAAAGAAGATCACCGCAAAGGCTCTTGATCTTAACAAGGGCGACAAGATAGTTATCACGGGTGGTGACACCACCGGACAAACGGGTAAGACTAATCTTATCAAAATTGAAGATATATAAAGCAAACCCCGAGGGGGAACACCCTCGGGGATATTTTTATTAAAATCCTCTGTTTGCAAGCTCGCTGACTGTGTCAAGGTAGAAATCCACTATATTGGATATTCCCTCGCCTTTCGTTTTAGATAAATGCTTGCGGCGAATGTCTATCTCGTCAAAGTGGGATATTCCACGGTTACCCGCGCCGCGATAGATTCCGCGGAATTCGCCCCATTTTACCGCCGCAGGCGGCAAAAGTCCGTCGTTTTCGCCTTCAATACGACCGACGACCAGGTTCGGAAGCCACATAAGCATATCGCTCGTCGCTCTTTTCATAACGAAAGCGTAGCTTTGATAATAAACGCCGTCCGCATCGGGATTTTGAGCATTGAACTCCTTGGCGCTCTCGGTTGAAAACGATTTTATAACGTCGTAGGTGCGCGGGTTTTTATCGCCAAGAACTCTGTACCACACGTCAACGAAAAAGCACACTATTCGATACAATGGCTTGGGAATTTTCAATAGCTTATCTATGGTTTTTGAACCGTTGTGAGGGGTGGAAACGGTAGTGAGAGATGCGACCTTTGATGCTATGCCGAGCGTTGAAATGGCATACCTTGCGTCAAGTCCGCCCTTGGAATGAGCGATTATATTGACCTTTTCCGCGCCTGTTTCTTTAAGTATTTCGTCAATTCTTGCGGCAAGGTGACGTCCGTTTGTAGATATGTCGGCATTGCTGTCCTGCTCGCCGAAAAACACGCGGCAGCCAAGTGCTTCAAGCGCCGCGGGTATTCTTCCCCAATAGCCTATGCGCTTAAAATCGCGGAATCCCATTCCGTGTACCATAAGTATCGGATACTTTGGTGTATGGCTCATATCCTCACCTCCCTTTTTGCTAATTATATCATACTCAAAATAAAATGGCAATAAATCTGCCGCTTAAATATTCTTAAAAATTATTTTTCGAATTTAGTCAAAAGCCCTTGACAAAACCCAATATTGTGGTATAATAGTTTAGCAAGTTAATTTAGACGGATGACTTGCTCGGATCAATGATCCGTTTGATACTTTGGAGAAGTACTCAAGAGGCCGAAGAGGCGCCCCTGCTAAGGGTGTAGGTCGGATTTACCCGGCGCGAGAGTTCAAATCTCTCCTTCTCCGCCAACGAAAGGACACCACAAGGTGTCCTTTTTTCGTTGTCGGGAGAGATTTGAACGCGCGCGGCGAGGCGCGAGAGGGAGAAAAATCGACCGCCGCCGGTGGCGGTTGAAGGGAGATTTTTCGAGTAGCAGCAACTTGGCTTTTACCAAGCGAGTTCCGTAGGGC
>JAFQLG010000074.1 GCA_017414605.1 Clostridia bacterium | reverse complement strand
GCGGTAATCTGCGAAAATCCCACCTTTATCGGCGCGCTCAACGCTTTTCGCTCAAACGGTGCTATACCCGTTGGCGTTTCGGTTGAGGACGACGGAATGAGCATCTCCGAGCTTGAAGAAACGGTAAAAAACACGCCTCGGGCAAGACTCATTTACGTTATTCCCAACTTCCATAATCCACTTGGAATATGCACGTCAGAGCAAAAACGCAGACAGATATATGCCATTGCCAAAAAATACGGTCTTATAATACTTGAGGACGACCCCTACGGCGAGTTGCGCTTTGCGGGAAAGGACATTCCCACAATCAAAAGCATGGACGAGGACGGCATAGTTATTTACTGCTCCACGTTTTCCAAAATTCTTTCCGCGGGAATGCGCGTAGGTTACGTTTCGGCTCCCGCCGCCGTGGCCTCCAAAATGGTGGTGTCCAAGCAGACAAGCGACGTTCACACAAACCTTTTCTTCCAGATGCTCTGTTACAGATATATGGCGGAATGCGATATGGACGCTCATATAGAGGATATACGCGCTATATACAGACATAAATGCGAGCTTATGCTCTCGGCACTTGATGAATATATGCCGGATTGCATAAAGTACACGCGCCCCTCAGGCGGTCTTTTCGTTTGGTGCACCCTGCCCGACTCTATAGATGCCTCCGAGTTTATCAAAGCGGCCGTTGCGCAAAACGTTCGCGTGGTCCCCGGGGCAACGTTTGACTGCGATACCGAGGCTAAGTCACAGTCCTTCCGCCTCAATTTCAGCACCCCGAGTGACGAGCAGATAACAAAGGGCATCAAAATTCTCGGCGATATCGCGCGCGATATGCTCTAAATGTAAAAAAGTGTTGACAAAAAGGTATTTGAGTGCTATAATCTTAATATCATAAAACCTATGACGAGGAATAGTAAACGTTTTTCCCTTTTGTTCAGAGAGCCGCCAAGGGTGTGAGTGCGGTCAAAGGACGCGTTGAATGGGCCTCAGAGGGCAAACAGAAAGCGCGCAAGCGTTAGTATGGGCGACGGTTGCGCCGTTATCGCGAAAAAGAGGTGTTTATATAATCCAACTCCTTGTTTGCCAAAGATTTTTTCGCAGACAAGGCGCACCGCAAAAAGCAAGGCGAAGGCTTACTGACGTAAGTTGTTGAGCCGCTTTTGAGAAGCAACGCAGTATGCGGAAGAAGATTTGGTAAACACAACGTGGGTGGTACCGCGGATATTCTTTACGGAATTTTCGTCCCCGACAGAGCATATCTGTCGGGGACTTTTATTTTACACATACGAAAAATATAGAAATGAGGATAAAATTATGTTTCAAAACACTCCTGTTTCCTTCTCGGGCGTTCAGCCCAGCGGAAACCTCACGATCGGAAATTATCTCGGCGCGATAAAGAATTTTTCCGCTTATTCCGAGAAATACAAATGCTTTTACTGCGTGGTTGACGAGCATGCCATAACCGTTCGTCAGGTGCCCGCTGATCTGCGCCGTCGCACATATGAAACGTTGGCGCTCTACATGGCTTGCGGTCTTGACCCCGACAAGAACACTCTTTACGTTCAGTCACACGTAAAGGAGCATGCTGAGCTTGCATGGCTCTTAAACTGCTTTACGGGATTTGGCGAGCTTTCAAGAATGACACAGTTCAAGGACAAGAGCCAAAAGCACGCCGATAACATAAACGCGGGCCTTTTCACCTACCCCGTGCTTATGGCGGCAGATATCCTGCTCTATCAGACCGACGTTGTTCCCGTTGGTATCGACCAGAAGCAGCACGTTGAGCTTTGCCGCGATATTGCAACGCGCTTTAACTCCATCTATCCCGACACCTTTACCATTCCCGAGCCCATTATGGCAAAGAGCGGCGCCAAGATAATGTCGCTTGCCGATCCCACCAAGAAGATGAGCAAGTCCGACGAGAATACCAACGCAGTTGTCTACATTCTTGACGACAAGGACACCATAATCCGCAAATTCAAGAGAGCCGTTACCGACTCCGATACCTGCGTGCGCTACGCCGAAGGCAAGGACGGTATAAACAATCTTATGACCATCTACTCCGTCTTTACGGGCAAGACACTTGACGAGATAGAGCGCGAGTTTGAGGGCCGCGGCTACGGTGACTTCAAGCTTGCAGTTGGCGAGGTATGCGCGGACGCGCTGGCTCCCGTTCAGCAGAAGTTCAATACGTTTATGTCCGACAAGGCTCAGCTTGAGGCGCAAATGAAGAAGGGCGCGGAGGAAGCATCCTACGTGGCTCGCCGCACACTCTCCAAGGTGCGGAAAAAGCTGGGATTTGTTCAGGTAAGATAATCGAGGAAACTTAAAATGAAGGAACTTATTAAAGTTGAAAATCTATCAAAGACCTTTAAGTTATCGACAAAACAGCAAAAAATAGAAAAGACCAATGAAAAGGTGCGCCGTGCGGTAAACGGTCTGTCATTTGAGGCTTACGAGGGCGAGATATTCGGCCTTTTAGGCCCTAACGGCGCGGGAAAAACAACTTGCCTGCGCATGCTTGCAACGCTGATAAAGCCCGATTCGGGTGATGCGTTTATTGACGGTCACAGCATCGTGAGTGACGCCGAGGGCGTGCGCGCAAAGATAGGCTTCCTAACAAGCGAACTTAAGCTTGAGGAGTTCTTTACGCCCAATTACCTTTTTGATTTCTTTTCTTCTCTGCACGGCATCGCTCCTGAGGTTTCGGCAAAAAGAAAAGCAGAGCTTTTCACCCGCTTTGGTATAGACAAGTTTGCCGAGGTCAAGGTTGCCGATCTTTCAACGGGTATGAAGCAAAAGGCTTCTCTTGCCATCTCGCTTGTCCACGATCCCGACATTATCATCTTTGACGAGCCGACAAACGGTCTTGACGTAATAACAGCAAAGGTGGTTACAGACTTTTTGACTTATCTTAAGGGGCTGGGCAAGACCATCATCGTTTCCACACACATTTTCAGTCTTATTGAAAAGCTTTGTGACCGAGTTGGTATTATAATTGAGGGAAAAATGGTAGTATGCGACACGCTTCAAGCAATTTGCAACGGCAAATCGCTGGAGGATCGCTTCTTTGACATCTTTGCCGAATATACCGCTATGTCGGGAGGTGAGCTGTGATGAAAGAGAGTGCGATATTTACTATTTTCAAAAAAGAGCTTGCCCGTTTCTTCAAGGATAGAAGAACACTTATAGCCCTCATTATGCCCGGAGTACTTATCTACGTAATATATACTCTTATGGGCAGCGCTATGAGCGATGCATTTATGCCCGATGAGGAATACCGCCCAATCATTTATTCCGTAGATACTCCCGAGGAATTTGACCGTTATCTTATTGAGCCTTTTGGCTACGCAACCATTCCTTCCTCTGACGTCGAAAAGGAAAAGCAGGAGGTAATGGACGGCGTTGCCGACATTCTCATCATCTTCCCCGAAAGCTTCATGGAGGATGCGCTCTCCTATGACCCCGCATCCGGTCTGCCCGCACCCAACGTTGAAATATACTATAACTCAACAAACACAAACTCCACAATTGCTTTCCAGAACGTAACGGCGGCTCTCGACGCCATGGAGTCGATGCTTTCCAACAGATTTGACATCAATAACTCACCCGATAAGTCCTTTGACCTTGCAAAAGTTGAAAACTTTACGGGTATGATATTCTCAATGCTTATGCCAATGCTGCTCGTTATGCTGCTCTTCTCGGGATGTATGGCGGTTGCTCCCGAGTCCATTGCGGGCGAAAAGGAGCGCGGAACTATAGCAACTCTGCTCATCACTCCTGCAAAGCGCTCACATATTGCTATCGGCAAGATTCTTGCCCTCTCCATTATGGCGCTCATCAGCGGCGCTTCCAGCACGATAGGCCTTGTTCTTTCCCTCCCTAATCTTATGGGCGATACGGTGGAGATAGACGGAAGCGTTTACGGAATTGGCGACTATGCTATGATCGCCGCAGTTGTTTTGTCCACAGTTCTCGTGCTTATCACGGTTATTTCCATTATTTCAGCTTATGCAAAGACGGTAAAGGAAGCAGGAACTTACGTAACACCGCTTATGATAGTTTCTATGCTCATAGGCATCTCGGGCATGTTAGGAACCGCGGTTACCGAGCCTATGCTCTACATAATACCCATTTTCAACAGCGTTCAGAGTATGATCGGAATATTCTCATTTGAGGCGAGCATTATAAACGTTATAATAACCGTTTGTTCAAACGTCGTTTTCACCGCGATAGGAGTCTTCGTACTGACGAGAATGTTCAACAGCGAAAAGATTATGTTCAACAGATAATCTACCACACAAATAAATTAAGCATACTTAATAATTCTTTTAGAATTTGTTAAGTATGCTTATTTTTTGTTTGTTTTGTTAAGTTAGTTTAATTTTCTTTCTTGATTGCAGGGATCTGTGATATCGGAACGGCAACTATTGCGGTTATTATTATTTCGGGTATCATAAACAGACCATTATAAAATACCGAATATATCAAGGACAGCCATTGACCCTCAAATGTGCCCATTATCACGTTACCGATGGCATAAAAGCCATCCTGCGTAAAGAACCATTCCGCCCACGCGCCGTAGAAAATATAACCCGACACAACGTGGCAAAGATAGCGGAGCGACAGCGCTACGACAACACCGAGCACAAGGGCTGCAGTTTTACTCTTTATGCGGTTTCGGAACACGCCGCCAAAGCCCAATACCGTGTAGGCGATAAGATAGTCTATCAAAACTATCCATATTGCCGCCGCATAGCCCATAAAGTCATCTGAGCTTGGTAAAAAGAGCGCCATTACCGTTCCCGAGGAGCCCTGCGTCAGCGACAAAATTATCTGTATGAGTGAATAACAGAATGCCGTAAAGGTTCCCCATTTTACGCCGTACATATACGCCACGATAACGATGGGCAGCATACTTGCAACGGTGAATCCGCCGCCAAACGGCAGATTGAGAAACGGTATGTAGGCGCAAACCAGCGCCAACACGGTTGCGAGTGCCAGCATCATAGCCGACAAGGTTAGTCTTTTAACGTTTTGATTCATTTTGAATCCTCCTTCCGACACATCGGTCAATAAAAAATTCATCCGCACGGAAAATCGCCGCTCGGATGAATCTTTTGCTACAAAAAAAGGAGTAGCCCAAAATTATCAACAAAATCTTCCTACGCCGGTATTATCCGTTTCAGGTACGAGGGTTCGGATCTCTCCATCTCAGCCGCGCGCTAAGCGCCAGCACCCCTGATCTTCTATGCAAGATGTTACGTCGGACTTGCCGACAAGGGTATTATATCACCAAAACATGCGCCTGTCAATAAAAATTTTTATTTGTCCTTATTTGTCCGCAAAAATAAGTACATGCCAACCCCTCATATAATCGGTAACGGTATTTATCAGACTAAGATTTTGAAAGGAGCTTTTAAGTATGATATTCCTATCCTTGTTATTGGCGGCGTTTACAAGGCTGCTCTCCCCTATTCTCGGAATCAGCACGGGGCAAAGCTTTCCGCCCGCGCTATCCGCAGAGGAGGAGCGACAATGCTTTGATAACTTCAAGAAAGGCGACGAGGAGGCGCGCCAGCGACTGATACTGCACAATCTGCGCCTCGTTTCTCACATCGTCAGAAAATACTACTCAACAAGCAAAAATCAGGAGGATCTCGTTTCCATAGGAACCATTGGACTTATCAAAGCCGTTGACACCTACAACGCCTCAAACGGAACGCGCTTTGCAACGTACGCCTCAAAATGCATACAAAACGAGATACTTATGAGCTTTCGCGCGCAGAAAAAGCACAGCTCGGAGATATCTATTCACGAAACCATCGATGTTGACCGCGACGGCAATCCCCTGGCATACATGGACGTTATCAGCAGCGATGAGAACGTTCCGCTTGAAATAGAGCGAAAAATACTTACAGACAAGGCCATGAAATGCATCAAGACCGTTCTTTCTCTGCGTGAAAGACAGATAATCATTATGCGATATGGTCTTGGCGGTGTTGAGGAGCTGACCCAGCGCGAGATAGCCGAAAAGCTGGGTATATCGCGCTCATACGTTTCAAGAATAGAAAAGAGCGCCTTGGAAAAGCTCAAGGTCGCTCTTGATGCTTAAGTTATCCGCGTCTTTTCCCTCTGAAAAATATTGCCGCCAGATATCCAAAGCATATTGCGGCGGCAATTCCGCCCGCGGCGGCGGTAAGTCCACCCGTAAATGCGCCCAGCAGACCCTGCTTGTCAACCGCTTCGCGCACGCCGTCACTTATAAGATACCCAAAGCCCACAAGCGGAACGGTTGCCCCTGCGCCCGCGAGGTCAATTATGGGCTTGTATATTCCAATAGCTCCCAGCACGACACCGCCCACAACGTACATAACAAGTATTCTTGCGGGCGTCAGCTTGGTTTTATCTATTAGTATCTGCGCTATGGCGCAAAGCGTTCCGCCTATTACGAACGCCCATATAAATTTACTGAAAAGTTCCATTTCATCACCTCTCAAAACAGACCAGATGGCCTATGGCGGGAATGCTTTTTCCCTGCTTTATCATATCGGGGCTCATCATTGCTCCCGAGCCTACGAATATGGCATTGTCGATTATTCCCTTTCTCATGGCAGGTAACACGTATGCTGACATCACCGCTGCGGAGCATCCGCAGCCCGACCCGCCCGCATGCGTATCCTGCCTTTGCTTATCGTATATGATAATTCCGCCGTCAGTATAGTTATCGGACAGCGGATAGCCCTCAATATCCATAAATTCGCGCAAAAGCTGTCCGCCCTCATGACCCAGATCTCCCGTAATTATCAGGTCGTAGTCATCGGGGAGCGTTCCGCTTTCGTTAAAGTATCTCACAAGTGTATCACAAACGGCTCCAACCATTGCCGCGCCCATATTGTTGGCATCATTTATCCCCTTGTCTATCACGCGTCCGGGCATAGCGGCGCTTATCTTTACCTTGCCCGCATCCTTATTGCCGACAATAAATGCGCCCGCACCCGTTACCGTCCATTGCGAAGTTGGCGTTCTCTGTCCGCCATACTCAATGGGCATTCTGTATTGCCTCTCCGCAGAGCAGTTATGCGAGGAGGTTACCGCCGCGCACCGCTCGAATACCCCGTGCGTTGTCATTACAGAAGCCAGCATTATGCCCTCCGCGCACGTTGAGCAAGCGCCGTACAGCCCGAAATAAGGAATATTACATCCCAAAAGGCCGTAAGCCGAGCCTACGCATTGGTTTAGCAGGTCGCCCGCAAAAACTGCTCCAACGTCCGCGTTTTGCAGTCCGCCGCGCTTTAAGGCAATATTCAGCGCTATGCTCTGCATCTCGCCCTCGGCGCTCTCCCAGGTATCCATATTAAAGCGGTCATCGTTGCTATGAAAGTCAAAAAGCTTTCCCATAGGCCCCTCGTATTCCTTTTGACCAACCGCATTTGCACAGCTGATTATCGATGCATTAAGCTTTATTATACCGCTACTCATTGTTTTTCCTCCGCGCTTTTTTGTTAGTATCTGCCGCAAATATACCATTATGCGCTTATATGCCAAAAAACTATTGATATTTTCTGTTTTTTGTGTTAAAATATGTATATACACAGAAATAAATGTTTGGAGGTAAAAAATGCTTTCATCTCACGAAAAACAGTATCATATAGGCGTTGGCGCAGGCGACGTTGGCAAATATTGCATAGTTCCCGGTGACCCGGGCAGATGCGAAAAGATCGCTGCTATGCTTTCCGAGCCCTATCACGTAAATACAAACCGCGAATACAACATCTGGAACGGAAAGCTATGTGGCGAAACGGTTACCGTTTGTTCAACGGGTATCGGCGGCCCTTCAACGGCTATCGCAGTTGAGGAGCTGGTTATGCCGGACCTGTTTTTCATTCTAACCCCTCTTCACTGATGCTCTGGAGATTGAACGCAATTCTTGTCAGCACAGAAT
>JAFQLG010000073.1 GCA_017414605.1 Clostridia bacterium | reverse complement strand
CTATCATTCCCGTTCGCGGTAAGACCCTTAACTGTCTTAAAGCCGACTATGACCGCATCTTCAAAAGCGAGATAATCACCGACCTTTTGCGAGTTATCGGTTGCGGCGTTGAGCTTGATACCAAAAAGGTAAAGAGCGATATTCCTCCCTTTGACATTGACTCTCTGCGCTGGTCCAAGATAATCATCTGTACCGATGCAGACGAGGACGGATTCCAGATAAGAACGTTGCTTTTGACAATGTTTTACCGCTTGCTCCCCTCGCTTTTGCAGGAGCAGAGAGTGTTCATAGCCGAAACTCCCCTTTTTGAGATAACCGTTAAGGAAAAGGGCGGAGAGAAAACCTACTTTGCATACGACGAATATGAAAAATCCGACATATTAAAGGAGCTTGGAAACAAAAAATACACCATTCAGCGCTCCAAAGGTCTTGGCGAGAACGAGCCCGACATGATGTGGCAGACGACTATGAATCCTGCCACGCGCCGTCTTATCGCCGTTACCCCCACCGATGCACGACGCACCGAGGAGATCTTTGATACGTTGCTTGGCGACAACCTCCCCGCGCGCAAGGAATTTATCGCAACGCACGGCAAGGAATATATGAAGGACCTCGACGTATAAAATACAGCGCCGTCCGATCTGAAACGAAGGATGGCGCTTGCTTTTTTAGACGCTATCATAGAAAAACAAGGAGAAAAAAGATGAGTGTTTACAAGGTTAGATATGGAACACCGGAAGAAATAGTTCCCTCTCGCTTTGCGCCTGCGCCCAAATGTGAGATAATTGAAAATTCTCAGGAAATATCGGGAAAGATGATATTCTCAACCTCCAAAAGAGGCACGCAGATAATGATACCCATTGAGTCCGATGCGGGTATTTATGGCTTTGGTCTTCAGCTCAAGGGTTTTCAAAACCGCGGCAAAAAGAAGACTCTTCGCCCCAATGCAGACCCCGTTGCCGACTCGGGTGACTCACACGCTCCCGTTCCCTTTTTCGTAACGACCAAGGGCTTTGGAGTTTACGTTGACACCGCGCGCTACGCAAGCTTTTATTGCGGACGCGAGCTTCGCCCCGAAAGCGCCGACAACGTTGACACCTCGGCAGATGCGGCACCCATGGTTGAGGGCAAGGATGGCTCCAACATCTTCTCGGCACTCTACGAGGTAAGACGGGGCGGAAAGAACAACTTTATCGCTATCGATATTCCCTTTGCAGAGGGTGTTGACGTTTATTACATAACGGGCGACACCGTTCTCGACATAGTAAAGCAATACAACATGCTCTCAGGCGGCGGCTGTATGCCTCCCATGTGGTCACTCGGTTGCTTCTACCGCTGCGATATGAAGTTCAATTCAGAACAGGTTCTTGATATGGCGCACCAGTTCCGCGACAAAGACATTCCCTGCGACATTATCGGTCTTGAGCCGGGCTGGCAGACAAAGGCTTATTCCGCATCATTTATCTGGAGTCCCGAAAGATTCCCCGATCCCAGCGGCACAGTCAAGGCCCTGCGCGACAACAACTTTCACGTAAGCCTCTGGCAGCATTCCTTTACACATCCCTCCTCTCCTCTGTATAAGGATCTCATAGAAAACAGCGGCGACTATCTTGTATGGAACGGTCTTGTTCCCGATTTCGCGCTGGAAAGCACAAAAAAGATATTTGCGGATTACCAGAAGAAGACACTTGTCGACCTGGGTGTTGACGGCTTCAAGCTTGACGAATGTGACGGAAGCGACTACACGGGCTCCTGGAGCTTCCCGGGCTGCGCAAGTTTCCCCTCGGGTGCTGACGGCGAGCAATATCACAGCCTTTTCGGCACGCTCTATTCTCATGCGGTATCGGCGGCGCTTGGTAACACGCGTTCGCTTGGCGAGATAAGGAACCTCGGCGCTCTTGCCGCCTCCTACCCATACGTGCTTTACTCCGATCTCTACGACCACAAGGATTTCGTTACGGGTGTTGTAAACTCGGGATTTTCGGGTATTCTCTGGACTCCCGAGGTGCGTCACGCTCTCGATAAGCAGGACATGATACGCCGCGTGCAGACCACGGTTTTCAGCGTTCAGGCACTTGTCAATGCCTTTTATCTCTCCGAGATGCCCTGGGAAAAGCACGGCTGTACCGAGGAGATACGCGAGCTGTTCCGTACACGTATGTCACTTATCCCCTACCTCTTTAATGCTTTCTACGATTATCATACAACGGGTAAGCCTCCCGTGCGCGCGCTTGTATGTGACTACGCCGACGAGCGCGATACGCTGGAATTGAGCGACCAATACCTCTTTGGCGACTCTATGATAGTTGCCCCCATTCTCTCGGGTAAGACCGAGCGCGACTTCTGGCTGCCCAAAGGCGAATGGTTCGACTTCTTTACGGGTGAGCGTTACGAGGGCGGCAGACATCATATCGCAACCGACAACATTCCCGTATTCGTAAAGGGCGGCACGATAGTTCCTATCGCTACACCCACAAATTACATTAAGCGCGACACCGTGCTTGACATCACGCTCCGTATATACGGTGACGTTAGCGGCGACACGATCTGCAGGCTCGTATCTGACAGCGACGACACACACACCGCCACCTACACGGTTCACGAGATAGATAAAAACACTCGCGGATCGATCGGTAGATACAACATCGTTGGTGTTGAAGAAATAAAGTAACAAAAGAGAACGCCGCAGGCAATGCCTGCGGCGGTTTTTATTATTTTCCTATTATAGTGATTTTTTCATAGGACTTGGCAATTCTTATATTGGGTGTTTGCTCGCTGACGGTATATCTTACTGTTATAGTGTCACCAACATCAATAAGAATATATTCTTCGTTTTCGGAAAGATCAAAGCGATAAGTGTTTCCGTCATTGCCCTTGATGTAAATTACTGTATTTCCATCGATAACCGTATCGCGAATACTTACCACCTCTATAATAGCCGTCACACTGTCTGGGATAGGTATATCGTCAACCACACCGTTCTCTGCCAGGAGTTTCTTATATTCCTTCATAGCCAATGCCTGCGTTTTGCCCGTTGCAACGATGCTGTAATTTTCAACGTTTACAAGCGCATAAAGCTCAACTATGCCGCTCTGCGATTTAAGCACCATTATATAGGTCGCCTCGCCTGAAACGTTGATAAGCGACGGGAAGGATGCCTCATAGTTCTTTTCCTGAACCTCGCCCTCAGCCGCGCTCATTGCCGAATACTCTTCAGCACCAACTACGGGATAGTATTTGTATTCGCCCGTGCGCGCATTGCTGATAATAAATCCGATGTTTGATTCATCGCTGGTGACAGACGTTACGCCCGTGAAATACCAAACGTCGTCGCCGATAACGATATAGCCATAATCCTCGGTGGTCTGCTTGCAGTTCTTATTGCCTATGATACTGTTGATAAAGCCGCCGGACAGCATTCCGTGCCAATTATACTTCTGCTCTGCAAGGTCGCCCGAGAAGACTGCATCTACCCACGGGGGCACCTCACCCACGTTATATATCTCGCTCTCCCCCGTGCAGGGGTCAAAGATTATCACCTCGTTTACGTCCATTGCGCCAAACGGGAAAACGTTTGCGGTAAGGCAGGAAACGATATAATAGGGCTTGCCTTCCTCGTCTATTTCAAAGCTGATAAAGTCAAATATCTTTGTGGGATAGTCAAAGCGCAGATTTCTGACAAGGTCGTCACCGAAAAAGCCCGAATCAACATATTTCAGGGGCTCATCGAGCTTTACGTACTCTGCCTTGCTGCCAACGGGGTCTACCATAACGTAACCGGGAACTCCGTTTTCTCGGTTCATAAGCCACTTAAAGAAATCCGCATATTCAAGGTTAGCCACCTTTTTGGGCGTCCCGTGATAATTTATCTGCGTATATCTCTCGCCCACCTCGTACTGCGATACAACGTCTGACAGCGCGCCAAGCGTTCTGTTACCTATCGCCTGCGCTGAAGCGCTGTCCATAAGCGCGATGTTGGTAACCTCGTCCGTTTCCTTCATATCTTCCTTGAATACCGCCTCGGTCACGCTTATAACGGACGCGTATGCCTTGGCGTTAAACACCTCCGACGATATGACGCCGCCTATCAATGCAAGCGCTACGGGAAGAGCTATCAGGGCAAGAAGTATCTTGTTACCCGAAAAGCCAACTGATACCTGCACTCTGCCTGGGCGGTTGTTGGTTCCCTTTTTTCTTATGCTCTTTTTGCTCAACAAAAAGGGTGCGCAATATACGAATATTACGAAAGTGAGGAAAAGCCAGAAGCCAACGTTATGAACGTTTATTGCGGGAAGCATTACGTAAAACGCGATACCCGAAAGCACCGTTCCCAAAATCACGGAAATAATTATCCTTTTTACCTTGCTCATTATTTACTCCCTTTCTCCGCCGCGGCGGATCTTCTTTTTATTATCAAAGTCCAAGGCTTGAAAAGAGCTTGAATATATCTCCCGCGCCCATAACGATTACCATATCGCCCTTTTGCGCGGTATTTTTAATAATTTGCGCTATATCCTCAAAGCTTTGTCCATACTGTGCCTTATCGCCTATCATATTAGCAAGCTTTTGCGAGCTTATTCCGTAAACGTTATCCTCGCGTGCTGCATATATGTCCGCCAAAATTACAGCGTCGGCATTTTCAAATGCCTCTGAGAACTTATCGGCAAGCGCCGCAGTTCTGCTATACGTGTGTGGCTGGAAAACGCAGATAATGCGTCCTCCACAGGTACTTTTTGCGCCGCTCAAGGTTGCTGCTATCTCGGTTGGATGATGACCGTAATCGTCATAAACCTCGGCGCCGTTTACCAAGCCTTTATATTCCATTCTTCTCTTTGCTCCCTTGAAGGCGGCAAGGCCGCGCGCGATGCCCTCGGAACTAACGCCACAAACGTATGATGCCGCCGCTGCCGCGAGCGCATTATACACGCTGTGTATTCCGCGAGAAGGCAAAATTATATGAGAAAAATGCTCTCCATTATGTAATATATCAAATTCTATCGGAAGCTTATCCAGCTCTATGTTCACAGCCCCGAAGTCGCAGCTCGACGAAAGACCGAAGCTTATCTTGCGCGCGCTCACGCTGGATGCCGCGCACACGGTATTTACGTCGTCGGCGTTATATATCACAGTTCCGTCCTCGCCGACAAGCGCCGCATATTGCGCAAAGGAGGCGCAGATGTGGTCCATGCTCTTGAAATAGTCAACGTGCTCCATCTCGGCGTTAAGCAAAACCGCAATGCTTGGGTTGAAATCAAGAAAGCTATCCATATATTCGC
Source organism: Clostridia bacterium (assembly GCA_017414605.1). The sequence goes on along the minus strand of JAFQLG010000073.1, from coordinate 7,894 downwards.
AAGCCTCAAAGATAAACTCCTCATGCTCGCCTAAGTGATATGCACCGCCCATAGACGCATATTCCGCGCCCGAAATTATAGTTGGGTCGGTAAGCTCTCCGCTCTCGTGGCAATCCATAAATATCTCGGCGCACATAGAGGTACATGAGCTCTTTCCATGCATACCCGCGATGCCTATGCGATGCTTATATGCCATCATTATATATCCCAAATAGTCCGCGCGGGATATGCAGGGTATTCCCTCTCTTATAGCGCGCGCATACTCGGGATTGTCCTCCGAAATGGCAACCGTATACACCACGGCGCCGCAGTTTTCGCCGAGATTGCTCTCGTCATGGGCATAAAACACATTAACGCCCGCCGCTTCCAGCCTTCTCGTCAGCTTTGAGGGCGTGCGATCGCTGCCCGCCGTATCATAGCCTGCGCTCTTGGTAAGAAGCGCCAAGGACGACATCATAATTCCGCCCGCGCCAATGAAAAACACCGTTTTTTCGCGGCAGCTATCCATTATCTCGCCTATTCTATTATAACCAAAATGAGTATTGGGGGTAGACACCTTATTTCAACTCCTTTTTGCAAATAACGACTTTATATTCAATATATTCGTTTATCGTCTTTTTTTCGACACAAAAAGACTGTAAAAATTATTCCATCTTCACATAAAAATCCAAATACTTTTTATTGTCCGTCACATTGAAATTGTATAATTGATTCGTAATCAAATCAAAATCAATTCTCAAGATCAACGGAGGAAAAAATCATGCAGATAACTGATATTAAGGTCAGAAAGCTTTTTGAGGAAGGTCCTATGAAGGCGGTTGTTTCGGTCACCTTTGACGGCCAGCTTGCCGTACACGATATAAAGGTAATAAACGCAAGAGATAGATTCTTTATAGTTATGCCCAGCAGAAAGAATCCTGACGACACATACCGCGATATAGTACATCCTATCAACGCGCAGTTCAGAAGAATGCTTGAGGAGGCGGTTGTTGCCGCATATGAAGAAGCTCTTCTCCACGCGGACGAGCTTATGGCAGAGCCCGTTGAATTCTGAAACACAGCAAAGTTTGCAAAACCAGGAATAAGGCCACAAAGGCTTTATTCCTTTTTTTGTTATCTTAGCGAGCCATGCGACATAAGGGCGGAGCCGTCCTTTAATATATCTATGCTTCCAAAGCAATACGGATACGAGCCGATACTGCCCGGGTTCATTACCAACAACGGCTTTTCAAGCTTGATGCCATATTGGTTTTCCTCGCCAAGCGTCATTTCAAGCGCCTGGTGCGTATGCCCGAAAAGCACTATGTCGGCACAAAGCTCCCTCGCCCTTAAGATAATGGGGGAAAGCAGGCTCTTTACGTGATATTTATGCCCGTGAGTTATAAAAATGCGCTTGCCGCCAATAAAGAGCAGCTGCTCATCGGGCGTATCGAAAAGCTGCGCCACCATACTGTCACAGTTGCCGCATACAGAATGTAAGGGAATGCCGCCAAGATCAATACCGTCCAAGTCGCGAAGTCCGTCACCCAAAAAGATAACGGCATCGGGCATCGATATCTGGCGAGATAGCGCCTCCCTTATGTTATCCTGCTTTCCGTGCGAATCGGAAAAAATGAGAATATTCATATCGCTCCTTGACCGCTAAAGGTCGCCGTCCGTATGCGCCCTGTTACAGTGCGGACATATAGGCGCTCCGTAATGGGTGATGGGCGTAATATTTCTGAAATGCAGCTGTGCCTCGTCAAGTCTGTCGTGCAAGAATCTTCTTTTTTCCGTCTCGCCCTTATCATACGACTCTTTTGCGCGCACGATTCCCGAAACGCAATACTTTTTGCCCGTTGTAGGACACGAAAGCTCACCTATCTCGGCATTACAGCCTCTGCAAATGCTCTTTGAACCCTGCGCTTCAAGTCTGCCTCCGCAAAACGGACACACGTCTCTTTGGCTGTCTGCCATTATCATTCCCCGCAAAAGTATCTGCTGTACACGGCGGAATGAATCGATATCAAACACGCTGAGATAAACCGTGCCGTTATCGCCGTAAGACGTGGGAGAGCACCAAAGGTACTCGTCTGCGCGGCAATCAAGCTTCAGCTCCTCAAGATTAGAGGCTGACACGTCCCCGCGCTCACCAAACAACATACAAGTAGTATATTCCTTATCCTTGCGGGTAGTGAATTTCAACCCTTTTACCTCGCCAAAGCTGTAATTTGTGGCGGTGAGGGTCCAATCCAGAAATTTTGAGCGTATCTTGAAATCGGAAAGGTCTATTTTGCTTCTTTTGCTGAACTTATAATTAAAATGTCCTACAGCAAACAAGGATATGAGCTTGCAAAATGTCTCATATTCCTCGTCATGCGCGCAAACCTCATTTTCCGCGGCGAGAGAATATTCCTGCCCCGAAAAAAGCAGCTTGAGCGTTTTGAACACCTCTGCATAATCCTTGTGTGAGCGGAAAATGTTGGTCTTTTTGAGCTTAAGATTGTAGCTCTTTTGTCTGCAATGTCTATAGACGGGCGAATGAAGCTTTGCACGCAACGCTTTGTCCACGAACATCATTTTGTCTATACATCTCAACCAATTTTCCTGCGATGCGCGCGAGTTTACGTACTCCAGATAAAGCTTGCCTACCGCGAGAAAATACAAATGGTGATGCGTACGGTCCAAAAGATTGAAATGTATATCCCTGCATCCGTACACCACGTCCTTTATGCGCACGAGTGTGCGCCTTATATACGAAAGGATACTGTCAACCGCATAGGCAAAAACGATATTCTCGTATATCTTATAGGTCTCAACGTGCTCAAGCGTCATAAGCTTACGGGGCTTGATGCCCTCTCCCGTTACGTTTTCCCAAAGCTCGCATCTGGACGCTACGTGCGTAAGCGAGGGCTTGTCTATCACCTTTACTGCCTCTATGGGAACGATATGACGCTCGTCCTTGAGTCTGATGATAGGTCTTGAAAATATGCGCTTGAATGCGGGCAACGCCTTGATTATCAGATCAAGCTTTGCCTCCACCTGACGAAGATACTCGTCATCGGGAACGTTAAAAAGGCATACCTCGCCCATAAGGGCGTTCTCAAAGTCATCATATCCTATGCTTTGGTGCTCGTTTGCAAACTCCAAAAGCCTCGTATAGATCTCCTTGTTTCCGCCCGCCATCCGCATCTCTTGGTCAAAGGACGTTTGCGCGTTGCCTTTTTCAATGCGAATACCGCTCACCTCGTCAGTCCTCCTTAAGACTCATAACAAAGCCTGCACATCTTGTAAGTCCGATCTTTTCAAACTCACGTGCCAGGGTGTCCTTATCCTCAACGCTCTTGAGCTCGAGCTTCTTGACTACCTTGCTGAGCATGATTATATCGATAGCATCGTTTACTACCGAGTCGGTTGCGCTGAAGCAGGACACGTATATGCTGATAAACGTCTCTATCTGCATAGCGATACGGTTACCGAAGGAAATATTGTAAGGCTCAAGCAGCTGCTCTGCCCTCTTTATTACGGGATAGCTGTCTATATCCGCCTTAACGGTTGCGCACGCCTCGTCAAACAGTCTTACAAGCTCGCTTGCGGGAAGATACTTGGGGCTTTGCGGCTCACCAAAGAACATAGGCTTTTGAGCTCTCTTGTCAAAGTTCATGGTGTGTGCGCGGTCATACACCTTATCGCTTATATCGTAGGTGCTCTCATCTCGGTTTGCGGTTCCTATAAACCAGATATTCTGCGGGATCTTTACGGTATGACCGTCCACAAGCGCCGCATATTCTCTGCTCTCGCCGTTAACCGTTCTGTAAAGCGGAACATTGAGCAGCTTGAGCTCGCGCTTATCGGGCTCGTTCTCCATAAGAGAAAGGAAATCCGAGAAATAGTATTCTATACGGCTAAGGTTCATTTCGTCAAGAACAATAAACGTTATCGTATCGGAGTTGAGGCACGCGCGATAAAGCGCCTGCGTAAACTTTTTGGGCGTGTATATCTTGCTGAATTCGTTATAGTAGCCTAAAAGCTCGTTTTTATCACGCCAGGAGGATTCCACCTCTACTATGTCGCACACCGACATGAGCGCTTCCGCCACGATCTTAGGTAGACTTGTCTTACCCGTTCCGCTCATTCCCTGCAAAATGGTGAGTCTTGTTGCTCCGAGTCCCGCAAGGAAGGTGGCTATACTCTCCTGAGTGTAAAAGAGATGGTGCTTTGAATCTCTTGCATACTGTACTATATAGTTAACAAGGGTGGGCAGCGTTGCATTTTCAAGCAGCTGCTCTCTTTTACGAGCAAGCTCTGTTGAATATTTTGAAATGTTTCCGTCAAGCTGCGTAAACGCGGGGCAAGGATCTGCAATAACCGCAGTCGCCACAGCCGCATCAGCGCGCTCGCTATGCACGCTCTCACTGTAAAATCCGTCGTTAGCCTTTGCTTCTTCGGGGCGCTCGATGCTTGCGCTTGATATCTTGATCTCCGCAGCGGGAGAGAGCAGCACCTCATCAAGCTTTGCGATCTTTTCCGATATTTCTCTTGCTCGGGTATAGGGACGGCGCACAAACAAAACAGTCAACACCACGATAAGTACAAAGCAATATATTATAAGGTCACTTGTGACCTCGTATTTCAAAAGCTCCTCTGCAATATTTGCGTACTGGTTGAGTATTCTCTTGATTATATCCTTATTGAGCTCCTGCACGATGTTGTAATACTGGCCGAAAAGTCCGACCGCCATACAGGACACGGAGCTTACGATAAGAGAGCCTGCGGCTACCTTTGAATACTGCGACGAGCGTCCGATAAAGGACACGAGCGACAAAAACAGCATTATCGCCGTTAAGAAAAAGAGCGCAAATACCAAATATGAAATAATGCCCTCACTTACCGATTGAGGCTGAAAGCGGCCGAGAATGATGTCGGCTCCCGATATTTGAAAATCGGGTATATGCTTTGCGGTCGTCTTTGAAAAATCAACGTAAATGATGTCCGACATCAGAGCAACTATAGCAACCGCCGCAGTTGCAAAAACGAACACCAAAAGCTCGACTTGGCGCCAGAAAAGAGATCTTTGATGCTTTTTTCTGTTTAGCTCAAGCTTGTATTTCTCGGTTGCACGGTTCAGCTCCTTGTTGTTTCTGTGTGCAACAAGGGTGCTTACGCATATAGCGTATACGATACCCAGAATTGCCACTATACTAATAGGACCGTAATCAACCGCGCTCTCGGAATATCCTCCCACCATAACGTTTAAGGGTGAGAACAAATACGTGAACACCGTATAAGCGCCGATGATCACCGCAGACGAGGCTATGGTGTTTCTCGTTCTGCGTGCCATCTCGTTTTCATCCTTCATATGCCAGAGCATCCTCAAAACGTATATTGTAACAAATATGACCGATGCTATGACAGCGGCGTAAGCTCCGAGCTGAAGAAAGGCAAACGAGTGCACAGCACCGTCCTCTGAGCTCATGCTTTCAAAGGCGTCTATCGCTTTGATGAAATACTGCTGCTCCTCACCAATGACGCATATCGGGCTATATACAAGCAAATATAGTGCTAAAATGGATATCGCACAAAGCAAGAAGCATCATGCATTTCTTATAATTCTGCCCTTTGGTGCGGTCATGCGCTCCAAAAAATTGTCTATAGCATCAAAAAGCTTATTCATATTGATTCTCCTCTGAAAGATAGTAGCCTGTCACAAATTGGCAAATCGTGTCTAAGCCATATATATTATACCATATTATACCCTTGTTTGCAATACCCGCACCGCACTTTTTACACCTTACGGCGCCCTTTTGCATAAACTGTGACAAAAGCAAAATGCCGAAAGGAGTCAATGCTATGATGCTTGATAAAAGATCAATTGATATGCTTTTACGCCTTGATGACGCGCACCTGACGCTTATAATCAAAAAGCTTGCCGCGGATGCTGGAATCCCACCCGACACCATAAAGCTGGGAGCCGGCGAGCTTGCGGGGATAAGGTCTGCGCTCTCTATGGCAACGGACGGAGATATCTCGCGCGCTGCGGAGCTTATCGAAAGTTTCAAGAAAGGCAAGACAACCTGAAATATGGATACCGCCAATATAAGACCCGAGGAGCATGCCGACGCCTCTCAAGATGCGCTGCTCTCCGAGATATTGCAAAGATTTTCACAAAATTCCGCCAGCCCGCATCAGCAGTCCCCTCCCTCCTCCACCCTACAGCCCGAGGGAGATATCTTTTCCTCTCTTCTACAAAATCCCGAGCTTTTATCCAACCTTCCCCGCCTTATATCCATAGCCAAGCCCCTACTTGAAACCTTTATGGGACAAGGAAACGCCTCTCCTGCCGCCAAAGCTCCGCATGTGGACAGTGATCATCGGCAGAGCCTGCCCGAACCCCGAGGACACGACGCCAACCGCGCCGCTCTGCTCTGCGCCATGAAGCCCTATCTCAGCCCCGGCAGGCAAACGGCTATCGACTACATAATCAAGCTAAGTCGCTTGGGCGATATTCTCAAAACACTTTGAGGAGGATATAATATGTACGTAAGACCACCCTCTCCCGCTACCCGCATAAAGCTACCCGAAAATTACGGAGGCAACGCCTTTTCGGGTGGAGCATACGGCGACATGCCGCCGCCCATAAGACAAAGTTCTCCGCCTCCGCGCGACACTCCCAAAAGCGAGATCCCTGCAAAAAGCTCGCCTCTTGCCAACAGTTTAAGAGAAACGGGGCAAGCTTCGCCATCCGCGCCGCAAGAGCAATACGATGAGCCTCTCCTGCCCGAAGGGCACATAGCCGCAAATGAAAAACCGACAAACGAGCAAAAAGAAAAAGAGCCGGAGCCAAAAAGCTCGATCTTTTCTTCCCTTTTGCCCCGCTCGCTTAATGCAAACGGCTTTCCCTTTGGTCACGGGATAGGAACCGAGGAGCTTTTGATCCTTGGAATAATGCTTTTAGTTTATCTCTCGGGAAACGACACGGGTGACACCGATAGCGAACTCATTTTGCTGCTCGGTCTTCTGCTTTTCGCGGGATAAAGCTAACGCCGCCGTTTGAAACGGCGGCGTTAGGATCATATTATAAGATAACTGTTGCCCTCAAGGGATTGTACATTATCGTAGGCATACTCATTTGCTATTCCGTTGCGATCGGCAATATCAGAAACCGCCTTTCCATAGCGCTTTGCAACGCTCCAGAGGCTATCGCTGCGCGAGGGGTAACACACAACGTATCCGCCGCTCGTCTTTTCTATCTCGTCACCGAAATTGACCTTATCAAGCACGCATATATCGCCTGTTTGCGACATACAACCCGAAACGTATATCTCGGCATCAATACCGATGCGCTCGCCGTCAATTCTATGGCGCGAGAAAACAACGTAAGGCTGGGGCTCACCCATTATGCGCTCGCTGCTCTTTATCGGCGTTTGCGATGTGTATCTGAAAGGAAGCTCCACGTCATACGTGACATATTCTCCTTCCTTTTGGGCAAGCAGAGTAAACTTTGCCTTGCCTGACAGGGTCATTCTGCCGCCCTCGTCATATTGCACCTCATCTGCATTTGCCACGCCAGACGAGTCTATGACCGTGCAGCCTCGGGATATTCCCGCATCCTCAAGCGACATAGAATCACTCAGGGTAAAGTTTGCACACATCGCTACGCCGCACATCTCTACGGGAAGTTTGCTATATTCGCCCTCGGTCTTATATACTGTGGAATAAACATCCTTTACATAATTCACCCTTTCGCTCTTTTGCACCGTTACGTCTATAAGCATACCGAGATCTATGGCGATCCTGCTCTCCTCAACGTCAATATTCATCTCGCAGATCGCCGCCGTGGCGCTCGCCTGACACTTGCCGCTCGCGCCATCAACGCTTATGCTCTGCGAGAAAGGTATCTTGCGCACAGCAACCG
>JAFQLG010000072.1 GCA_017414605.1 Clostridia bacterium | reverse complement strand
TTTATATACATTATCTATTTATAATAGACGTTTTTTTGTTCGTAGGGGGGGGGCTTGCTCCCGCCGAAATTGTATATTTTCAAATCACTACATTTTGAGCATCTACTACTTTAGTGTTCACTCGACAAAAAATCAGCACGAGCCGGTCATGAGCTCGATTATCTTTTTGTCGGTCTCCTTCATGCCTTCGTTGCCGAGGGCGGAAATGTTGTCTATGGTCTTCTCTACTCCGCGGCTGACAAGTCCGTCGCCTGCGTAAAATTCGCAGCCCTCGCAATACATTTCATAGCCCATAATACCTGCGTCAACGGACATGGATATCTTTGCCGCGCAGGATGCCTTTGCTCCGTCACAAATAATTCCGCTTGAAATGGCAAGCGCATTTACAATGGTGTGGTCAACTGCCGATTTGCTTCCATCAAGCAGGTAGGCGATGCCCGCACCTGCGCCCGCGCCCGCACTGACCGCGCCGCAATACGCCGAAAGACGTCCAATGCCGTGCTTTAAGTGTAATGTAACGAGGTTAGACACGACAAGCGCGCGATAAAGCTGCTCGCGAGTCTTACCGTAATGCTCGGCATATACGATTACAGGCAGACTTGCCGTCATTCCCTGATTTCCGCTTCCCGAACAGATAACAACGGGCATATCACAGCCGCCCATTCTCGCATCTGAGCCCGCCGCGGAGCGCGCGCAAGCGCGCGTTCTTACGTCACTGCTTCTGCCCATAAGCACTTGACCTATCCTTGCGCCGTAAGCGTTTTTCAATCCCTCATCGGATATAGCCGAGTTGAACTCTATCTGCCTTGAAATAACGCGCTCAACGTCACACAAGTCAACGGTGTTGGCAAAATCGATTATATCGCAAATTTTGAGAAGCTCGTAATCAACGTTTTCCGTGCCGTCCGCCTTTATATGCTTGTCCGTATAGGTACATTTGCCGTTTTCTATTATCTCAACAACGTTTGTATGCTCGTCCTCAATATGTACCGAAACGCTACGCTCGCCCGACGACACGGTTACTATAAGGTCAAGCACGTGGTCGCTGATAAGCGGCGACACGGAAATATCCATCTCGCTAATTCTCTCAGCCACCGACTTTGCCTGACTCTCGGTAACGTTTGAGATCACCTCAAGGTCGCGCGAGGCATCGCCATACAGTATTCCAACTGCCGCAGCGGCTTCAAGTCCGCGCATGCCGTCAGTATGAGGCACGATAACGCTCTTTACGTTCTTGATTATATTTCCGCTTGCCTGAATACGCACGTTCTTTGGCATCACGCCAAGCAGCTCGCGCGCCTTTGCCGCGCAGAATGCAACGGCGATAGGCTCGGTGCAGCCCATTGCCACGACAAGCTCTCTTTTAAGTATTTCAACGTATGCCTTGTAGGCTTTACAATCTCTGTCCATTAAAGGTCTTTCCTTTTATTAGATTTGCAGTCAAAGGACTGTCCGCAAAAGCTATTACGGACTTTTACCAATTTTACTTCAATGACGTTTTATCCTTTTGAATAACGTCGTGCGCGCCGCCCTCAACGATGCTCGTTGCAGAAACGAGAGTTAAGGTTGCTTTTTGCTGAAGCTCGGGAATGGTCAAAGCGCCGCAGTTGCACATTGTGGATTTAACCTTTGCAAGCGTCATTGCCACGTTATCTTTAAGGCTTCCCGCATAGGGAACGTAAGAGTCAACGCCCTCCTCAAAGGAAAGCTTCTTATCGCCGCCAAGGTCGTATCTCTGCCAGTTTCTCGCGCGCGCCGAGCCCTCGCCCCAATATTCTTTATAATAAGTTCCGCCGATGCTGACCTTGTTTGAGGGCGACTCGTCAAAGCGGGCAAAATATCTGCCAAGCATTACGAAATCCGCGCCCATTGCCAAAGAAAGCGTTATATGATGGTCATAAACGATGCCGCCGTCCGAGCATACGGGAACGTATACGCCCGTTTCCTCAAAGTATCTATCTCTCTCTGCACATACCTCGATAAGCGCCGTTGCCTGTCCGCGACCGATACCCTTGGTTTCGCGTGTGATACAGATGGATCCACCGCCGATGCCGACCTTGATAAAGTCCGCGCCGCAGTCCGCTAAAAACCTGAATCCTTCAGCATCCACAACGTTGCCTGCGCCAATCTTTACGGTATCGCCGTAGTTCTCGCGCACCCATGCGATAGTTCTCTTCTGCCACTCGGAAAAGCCCTCGGATGAGTCGATACATACAACGTCAACGCCCGCCTTGACAAGCGCGGGGATACGCTCCGCATAGTCACGGGTGTTGATACCCGCGCCTACAACATATCTCTTGTACGCGTCAAGCAGTTCATTGG
>JAFQLG010000071.1 GCA_017414605.1 Clostridia bacterium | reverse complement strand
GTGCTCAGTGGGGAATAAGCGGGTCGCTTTTTAGAAAAAAGCTCCGCAAAAACTTTCAATGTTTTTAGGTTCTACAAGATTTTCGTGACGTTGCTTTTGCTTCGCAAAATCAACCTGCTAAGCCAACCTATATTGATAGATTGGCGAACCCAACCAACAAAGTGAAATCTGTAAGTGTTATTTAATGAAATGGGGAGGCGGAGTAACATTAACCTCTATCCAACGTTATCCTACCAAGCTTTGCGCTGCGGAATTCGTCCAGCAGCATATCGGCGGTGCGCTCGGTGTTGATGTCGCCGCCCGAGATGAGAAAGCCGCGCTTTTTGCCGATGAGGCAGAGCAGGTCGTAGTCATCGAGGTCCGAGAGCGCGTTCATATCGCCGAGCTTGTAGCGCGTTGAGAGCAGCTCGGGATAGAGCTCGCGCATGCGGCGGCAATAGATCATAGCCAGGGACTCAATATCGAGAACGTCGTCCTTGATAGCGCCCGTAAGCGCCAGATTTTCGCCAACCGTCCTGTCCTCAAATTTAGGCCAGAGAATGCCGGGCATATCGAGAAGGTCAACTCCGATGCCCGTTGAAACCCATTGCTTGTCGCGCGTAACTCCCGGGCGGTTTTCAACCTTTGCCTTTTTTGCGCCCGAGAGCTTGTTGATGAGCGTGGATTTGCCAACGTTGGGGATTCCAAGCACCATGGCGAATATGCGGCGACCCATCATACCGCGGCTTTCATAGCGCTCCAGCTTTTCGCGCATCAGTTCTTTTATGGCGGGCAGTATCTTGTTGAGCCCCTCGCCCGTCAGGCAATCGACCGTGATGCAGGCGGAGCTTTCGGTGGTATATAGTTTTTGCCAATATTTATTTTGCTCGGGATCTGCAAGCGAGGCCTTGTTGAGAATGATGAGCGAGGGCTTGCCTGCGGTGAGCTTGGTAATTTCGGGATTTCTCGAGGATAGGGGAATGCGCGCGTCCAGAAGCTCGATGACAACGTCAACGTTTTTGAGGTTTTCGCTGATCAGTCTGCGCGTTTTGGCCATGTGTCCGGGAAACCACTGTATCTGATCGGATGGCATATAAGTCACTCCTTTGTGTAAGATTCGGTTTTGCCTTATGAAAGGGGGGTAAAGGGGGAGATGCGGAACAGCGCCCTGCCGAGAATGCATCGCTCGTCCACAAATCCAACGTAGCGGTGGCGCGAATCGGAGGAATTGTTGCGGTTGTCGCCCATAACGAAAACGTATCCCTCGGGAACAGAAACGGAAAGCACTCTGTGTCCGTTTTCGTTGGTGGTCACCTTGTTCATATCAAAGAGCAGGGAAAGGCTTTGCTGGTCATAGCCGTCAAAATAGCCGAAATTGGCGTACTCTTCGTCAAGACAAACGCCGTCAACGTAAGTGTAGCCCGAGTCGATATCAACCGTCACCTGCTGACCGCCCGTTGCTATAACGCGCTTGACCAGGGGCTCTGTGTAATAGCTGTTTGAAAGGTGAAAAACGATAATATCGCCCTGCTTTGGCGTGTAGAAAAGATCAGAGATGACAACGGTTTCGCCGTTGTGCAGAGTATCGTCCATGGAAGCGCCTGATACGCGGCAAAGCCGCAGGCAAAAGCTGAAGATCAGCAATACCGCGACAACCGAAACGGAGAAGATCTCAAGCGTGTCGAAAATGGCAGATGCGACCCTTGTGCCAAGCGGTGCCTTGACGGTCTGCTCGCCCTGCGCCTCAATGCCTTGCGCCTCAACGCCTTGCGCCTCAATGCCCTCGGTCTGCTCGCTCTGCGCTTCGGGCGCCGCTTGCTCGTTATCAATATTCAATTGAGAGTTTTTGTCGAAATTTTGGTTCTGATCGTTCATAAAACCTCAACCTTTACCGTAATTTATTATTTTAAGAGAATTTCTCCCATAAGCTCGTGGCCATGGGGGATATAAAGCCCCGTTTCTGCGGCTTGCTGCTCACAGAAGACGTCAACGCCCACGTGCTGCTTGCTCGAGGTGTAGACCATAAAGGGAACGGGGTCCATCGTGTGCGTGCGCAGGCGCAGAGGCGTTGGATGGTCGGGCAGGACCATTATCTTAAAGTCCTCGCCGCAGCCTTCAAGATATTGTAAAACGGGCGCGAGAATGCCGCTGTCGATAAGCTCAATGGCGCGCACCTTGTTGTCGGTTTCGGCTCTGTGGCCGCATTCGTCGGGCGCTTCAACGTGAACGTAAACGTAATCGGCTCCGTTGCGAAAAGCATCGATAGCCGCCTGCGCCTTGCCCGCATAGTTGGTGTGAACGTTGCCCGTTGCTCCCTCAACGTCGATAGAACGCATGCCTGCGCAGATGCCGATGCCTTTGATGAGGTCAACTGCGGAGATGACCGCGCCGCAAAGCCCCCATTTTTCGCTGAAGGAGGGCAGAGCAGGCTTTTTGCCGGGGCTCCAGAGCCAGATAGAGTTTGCGGCGAGAAGACCGCGAGCGCGGCGCGCCTCGTTTACGGGGTGATGCTCAAGTATATCGTAGCTTGCGCGCATAAGGTCGTAAAAGACCCTTCCGCCATCGCCTCGCGGCAGGTGCTCCTTTATGGGCTGACCCAGAATGTCGTGGGGGCGCGTAAAATCATAAGTGTCGGAGGCGCCGCGCCACAAAAGGCAATGGCGGTAGCTGACACCCGTGTAAAAGCGGCGCAGCTCATTGCCCAGAGCCGCGTCAAGCGACCTTATAAGCTCGTCCGCCTCGGCGGTACTTATCTCGTCGGCGCTGTGGTCCAGCATTATCTTTTCGTCATAGTCGCCGCCCTCGGAAAGCGCGACAACGTTGCAGCGAAAGGCAACCTCATCCTCGCGCATGGAAAGCCCCATGCTGACCGCCTCAAGCGGAGAGCGACCCTTGGAATACACCTTGGGGTCAAAGGAGAGTATAGCCATATTTGCCGTGTCGCTTTCGGGCACCATGCCAAGCGGCACGTTTGAAACCGTGCCAACCAGGCTGTTTTTTGCCAGCGCGTCCATAGTCGGCTTGTGCGCCGCCTGCATTGGCGTTTTATTGTCAAGTGCGGCGATAGGCTCGTCTGCCATACCGTCGGGAATAAGAACAAAGTATTTCATATGGGGTCCCGTTTCTGCGCGTGCGCGCGAAAAGATAAAATTTATACATCTTAATTATATCACGGTTTGCCCCATTTAACAAGACCTTTTTGTCATTTTCCCGCCCATTTTCGCTTGGTTTTGGCGTCCTTTTTGCCGCGCGGGCGCAAAGACCTTTAATAAAAGCACGAATTAAACAATTTTCAAAGAAATATTGCGTGCGACAAAAAAATATGATATACTGTAAGTAAGGATATCAAAATGAGAGGATATTGAGGTATGAATGAAGATAAAATGCCGCAATATATAAAAAGACAAAGGCTAACGGGTCAGAAAAAAACGCTGTTTATTATAATCGCCATAGCGATAGGCGCTTTCGTGATCTGCGGCGCACTTGTCGCGCTTCTGGAGGGTGTTTCGGGAGATAAGACGCAGAGCGGCGGCGAGATAGAAACGGTTGACCCTTGGCTTTTGGACGAAACCAAGCCCGAGGGCTTTGATATAATGGAATATGACGAATATCTCAAGCTTGACAGAACCGTGTATCGCCACGATAGGCATACGGGCGTTAAGGTCAGCGTTGCCGAGGACGAGTACGATATGTATGGCGAGGCTTTTGAGGTGGTGTGCCTTGCGCTTATGGCGGTAAGGGACGGAGATGCCGATGCCTATAACGGATATATGGGGGACAAAGCTCTGAAAAAGAGCGGCTTTACCCAGCAGCAGATATATGCAATTGAAATATCCACGTATAGCCAGAAGAATATGACTGACCCCGAGGGCGCCGACTATACGGAATTTGTCTTTGAGGTCAGATACAGGATCCACGAGAATAACGGAACCTATAGAAACACCATAGACAGCGACGAAACAAGACCGCAGTATTTCGTAGTCAACGATCGTTCGGGCGAGATGCTGGTTATGGATATAATCGAGAAAAGCTATTCAAAATAAGGATTTTGGAGCCTCTGATATCGGTTTTTGTGCAATATATACTATAATTCAGCTCAAATTTTGTTAAAAATTTCTTGAGAATGGCATTGACAGTCAAGTGACTGCGTGATATAATTATATTGAGGAAATGAGTGGCGCAAAGCCGCTTGACCATTTTAAGATTATACGGAGGTTTTACGTATGGAACAGATAGTAATGACTTTGATGTGGGCAGTGTTCTTTATAGGGGCGTTGCTGATTGAGTCGCAGACAGCGGAGCTTATCGCCGTTTGGTTCGTACCGGGCGCGCTGGTATCCTTAGTGCTTGCAACGCTTGGCGTTGAGGTGTGGATACAGTGGGTAGTGTTTGCAGCACTTTCGGCAGTCCTGCTCGTGCTGGCGCTGACCATATTCAGAAAGAAGCTCTTGAAAAATCACGGCAAGGGAAAAACCGACATCGATCTGCTCATAGGTAAGACCGCTGTGGTCATTGAGAAGATAGATAACGCCGCTATGACGGGCGCCGTTAAGGTAGATGGCAAGGTTTGGAGCGCCAAAATGAGCGATGACTGCGAATATGCAGAGGTCGGCGAATACGTTGAAATAGAGGCAATATCGGGCGTTAAGCTGATTTGCCGCTGGAAATAATATAACAATTTGAAAGGAACACTTATTATGACAAACATGGCATTGATGTTGAACCTTATGGCAGTTAACCCCGTGGGCGCGGTACTGTTGGTTGTGCTGGGAATAATCGTTCTCATAGTAATTATCGCCAATATACACGTTGTACCTCAGGCGAGAGTGTACGTTGTGGAGCGCCTCGGCGCGTATCAGGCAACCTGGAGCACGGGACTTCACTTCAAGATCCCCTTTATTGACAGGATCTCCAAGAAGATAAACAAAATGGAGCAGGTTGCAGACTTTCCGCCCCAGCCCGTTATTACAAAGGATAACGTTAGAATGCAGATAGATACCGTTGTGTTCTATCAGATAACCGATGCAAAGCTCTATACCTACGGTCATGCAACTCCTATGACCGCGATAGAGAACCTCACGTCTACAACGCTGCGTAACATCATCGGTGATATGGAGCTGGACGAAACGCTCACCTCGCGCGACGTTATCAACTCCAAGATGCGCTCTATACTTGACGAGGCGACTGATCCTTGGGGAATCAAGGTAAACCGCGTGGAGTTAAAGAACATCATTCCTCCCAAGGAAATTCAGGACGCAATGGAAAAGCAGATGAAGGCAGAGCGTGAACGCCGTGAGTCCATTCTTCGTGCAGAGGGTGAAAAGAACTCGGCAATACTCGTTGCAGAGGGTAGAAAGCAGTCCCAGATACTTGAGGCAGAGGCAGAGAAGCAGTCCCGCATACTCCGCGCAGAAGCTGAAAAGCAGTCCCAGGTATTAAAGGCAGAGGGTGAGGCAGAGGCTATACTCAAGATCCAGCAGGCAACTGCGGACGGTATCAAGATGATAAACGAGGCTAACCCCAGCGAGGGATTTGTAGCGATCAAGAGCCTGGAGTCGCTCGAAAAGGTGGCAAACGGTCAGGCAACCAAGATAATCATTCCTTCCGAGATACAAAACGTAGCAGGTCTTGTAGCGTCCATAAAGGGCGTTGCCGAGGAGAAATGATCGGATCGGCAAAGAGGATAGACTGAAATGGATATCAGAATAACCGAGTGTCCGTTTTGCCAAGGAACAGAGTTCTTGGAGGGCAAGCAGGAGGGACATGCGCAGATGAACAGCTGCGAGAGCTTTTGGTATAGCACTGAGCTTTATCACGTGATTTGCCGCCGTTGCGGAAGCGTGATCAGAAGCTACGTAAAGAACCCCGAAAAGCTGCTTCCCAGAAGTGAAAGACGCGAAAGCTAATATAAAAAGCACCGCTTACCCAAGCGGTGCTTTTGCTTTGCTTCATTTTGTTTTTACGTAGGGCGGGGGCTTGCTCCCGCCGCCAAGCCTTCCCCAAGGCAGGGGAAGGTGTCACGGAGTGACGGATGAGGATGTAACAAAAAATTGGACTTTCGTGCGTGTGCTTGCTCCCGCTGCTAAATCCCTCTCCACCGCCCGCGGCGCCACCTCTCCCCGTGGGCGAGGCTTGAAAAATGCGGCGATGCGAAAAATAAAGGCTCTCCCCGTGGACAAGGCTTAAAAAGCCTCCCCTGAAACAAGGGAGGCTCTTATCATTTAATATTTCATTCTGTATCCGCGTTTTTGCGTTTTGCGGCTTCGTAGTATCAGCGCCGTGGGCAAGAGGATCGCCAGCGCGACGAGCGTTATTATAAACGCGCGGCTCTTGGTGTAATCTCCGATAGCCTTGATGACCACCATAACGCCGTTGACCTCGTAGCTCTGCTTTATTGCAACGGGCGCCTGACCTACAAGCTGACCGTTACAGTAAATGCTTACCGTTCCGATAGGATCGCCTGCGGTAAGTGGGGCGTTGAGTTCTTCCTCGGTAAGCTCGAGATGATACGTGAGGTTGGGGTGCGAGTGCTTGGGAATGTAAACGCTTATCTTTTCTGCGGCAACGTAAACTGCCTTTTCGCTGCCGAAAGCCGTCAATCCAACGTCAACTGTGCCAATGTCGCTTCCGGCCTCAAATATCGTGTGCGTGTCGTATTCGTAGCAAGCCCAGAGTACAAGCTTATTTACCGTTTCATAGGCGTTGATGCCATTTTCGTCCTCGGTACCGCCGAGAACTATACATATAAGGTCGGCTCCGTCGTCGTGAGCAACGGTGACTATACTCCAGCCGCCTGCTTCGCCCGAGATGCCCGCGTTCATACCGCTGCATTTTTTGTTGTAATAGTTGTATTGATAGTCAACTGAGAGCAGATAATTGCGGTTGTAGAAAAAGCGCTCGTCGCTCATATTGGTATCGGGAACTCCGTAGCTTACGGCGGAGCATATCTGCATGTAGAGCGCGTTGTAATATGCCGCGGTTGCGATCTTCAGGGTGTCGTTCAGCGTTGTCACCATTGCCGAGTTATCGGGATAACCCAAAGGATTTGTGTAGCTTGTCTGATTTGCGCCAAGCTCGCGGGCGCGGCTGTTCATCAGAGCAACGAAATCCTCGGTGCTGCCCGATATAACGTGCGCCAGAACGTAAGCAGCATCGTTATATGAGGCGCAGATAGCGCCGTAAAGCAGGTCTTTGACCGTCACCGTTTCGCCTGCCTTTAGCTTCATGGAGTAGCCGCTTACGCCCGCTATCATGCTTTCCGTTATCGTAACTCTTTCTGAAAGCCTGTCCTTTAGCTGCTCGCAGGCGATAAGTCCCATCATTATCTTTGCGCTGGTTGAGGTGTTGAGCACCTCGTCGGCGTTCTTTTTGTAGATAAAGCGCGAGTGCGTAACGTCAAAAACGCATGCCGCCTTGCCGTCCGTTTCAAAGCTGGGCGTTGGAGCCTCCGCCGCCGCAACGGGCAGGGGAGCCGCCAGGCTGAAAATAACTAAAAGGAGGGCAAAAGACAATGCGAGAATTTTTGAAAAATTCATTGTGATCCAACCTCCTTTTTGTGTTTTTTTGCTTTTTTATCAGTTTTTTGCTATGCCTTCAAAATATTCGCAGGCGCATACAAGATCGTTGCGGATCGCCGCCGAAAGCTCATCAAGCGAGCCAAACTTGCATTCGGGGCGCAGGTATTTGTGAAATTCAAGGGTGAGATTCTGACCGTACAGGTCGCCCGAAAAATCGGCTATCAGCGTTTCGCAGTTGAAGGAATGGTCGTCCAGCGCGCCGTCTATCGTGGGCCTTACGCCAACGTTAGATGCACCAACGTAGACCGAGCCCCCCTCCGTGTAGCAAAGCGTTGCATAAATACCGCGGCAAAGGTTGACGCTGCCGCCCGGAAAGAGCTGATTCGTGGTTGGGCAGCCGATAGTGCGACCCAGCTTTTTGCCCGCAAGCACGGGGGCGGAAAGCGAAAAGGGTCTGCCCAGCATTTTGTTGGCAATATCGAGCTCACCCGCGGCAAGATGCGCGCGGATGGCAGTTGAGCTAACGGTTTCGCCGCCAAGCTTTACCTCGGGATAGGTAATAACGTTTTCCTCGCCCAGAATGGAGGAGAGCAGGCTTGAGTCACCCGCGCCGCCCTTGCCAAAGCGATGATTGAATCCGCACACCGCACCAACGCAGGAGAGATCGCGGCAAAGCGTTTCTTTAACGAATTGCTCGGCGCTAACGTCGCGAAACTCTGCAAAGTCGGCGATAGCAACGAAATCGAGGCCTGCCTCAAACATGAGGCGGAGCTTTTCCTCTCGGGTGCTTATGGTGGGAACGTGAATACCGCGCAAAACGGATATAGGGCTCTCGGCAAAGCAGAATGCGCCCGCAAGGGAGGCAGAGAGCTTGTGCTTTTGCTCGATAGCGCAGTCCAGCAGGGCTCGGTGCGCGATATGAACGCCGTCAAAGGTGCCCAGCGCCAGAGTGACGCGCTTGCCCTCAAAGCAGAGGGGAGAACCGTCGCGCGTTACAACGGTAAGTCCCGGTGACACAAAAGAATGCTTGTCTGTCATTTTTCGTCACGCTCTCCGTATTGCGCCTCCAGCTTTTGCATATAGACCTTTATCATGTCCTCCAAAAGCTCGTCGCGGTCAATTCTGCCGATAAGCGTTCTCGCATTATTGTAGTTTGTGATATGCGCGGGGTCCTCGGATATGAGGTAGCCCATGAGCTGAGAGAAAACGTTGTAGCCGCCCTCCTCAATGGTCTTGCATATCTTGTAGAGCAGCTGCTTTTGGTCGAGCTCGGGGTCAACCGCAACGTTTTGAGGCTCGGCAAAATTCTTGCCTATAATTATTTTTCTGTCGTTGTTTTCAATTATCATTTTTTACTCCAAGCGGTGTCAATTATTGGTCTGTGCCGTTTTGAGATGAGGGAATATTCATCTCTGCGCGCTCGCGGCGGCGCATAGCCGCGCCAATTGCGTTAGCGCCTATCATTATGGCAATATAAACGGCGCTGTTGATGAGAAAATAGGGAATCAGCTCTATTCTGTCCAGGGTGCCGTTAAAGAATTCTCCGTTTATGGCTCTGCCAAACTTTATGAGAATGGCAATGGAGCGAACGCCGCCCGCCGCGAAAGCCTCAAAGCTGAAGAGCAGGGCATACATAAAGTGAAAGACTGTGGCAACAAGAGCCGATATTCCAAGAGAAAAAGGAGTAGCTCTGGCGGACTTGTAGCCCTCGCGGAAAGCCAGCGCACCCAAAAGCGCGTTAACACCCAGCGTGTAGATCAGGGCGCGGATAATGCAAAGCGAGAAATAGTCCACCACAACGAAAAGATTTGCGATCTTGACTATCAGTATCTCGGCAAACATTATGACAAGGCAGGCAAGCGGCATACAAACGGCGTATAGCAAAGCGCCCACCAGAACGTCAACGGGTCGTTTTTTCATATCTTCACCTTTTAGCCTCAAAAAGCTTTTTGAGCATAGAGTCGGAGTGCTTTTTGATGAGCGAAGCGTAATAAGCTACAACTATTATTTCAAGCGCGTTTGTGAGGCGCTCGCGCGCGCCGCGAACGTTCTCGCAGTAATTTGCGGTTATCTCGGATATGGTGTTGCGGACCGAGCCGAGAGAGCAAACGTCATAAGTCATGAGCTTGTCGAGAATGCGGCAGATGTAGTCGTAAAGCACGCTGTCCTCGATAATATCGTCATCGCGGTCGTCAACGCGGCCGTTGATGTATTGGATAAGCGAGGTTATCTTGTCCAGCTGCATGCAGGAGCGCAGCATATTGATTATGAGAATGTGCGCAACCTGGTTTATGTCGTATTTTTTGAGCCTTGAGTTTGCAACCCAACCGCGCTTTGTCCAGTTTTGCAGGGTAGAGCCGTCAATACCCGAGATCTCGCGTATCTGCGTCAGCATAACGCCGTCGGTAATAAAGAATATTTTGGAGAGAAACTCCATACCCGTAATTCCGCCCATTCTTTCGCGCAAAAGACAAGTGCCGGGGATGTAATCTTCAGTTATCTTTAAGTTCATAAGTTTACTCCTTTGAGCATTAGTTTACACTGTAATTTTATCATATAATCACTTGACTGTCAAGCGTATTCTAAAGAAATTTAATATATTAAAGTGATATTTTACATATAATTCTATAAAAAGGCGAAACGGAGATAAAAAATGAGCAAGATAAAGGTCACGTGGGGAGCGATAATGATGCTGGCAATATCGCTTTTGTCGGAGCGCACCGACGTCTTTTTGCTGTGGGGACTTTGCGCGCTTTTGCACGAATTCGGCCATTTGATAGCGGCGCGGGCAAGGGGGATAGAGATAGAGGAGATAAGGATAGACTTTTTTGGCGCGCGCATCTGTACGGGGGAGGGCGCAGGCTCCTATGCGGACGAATTTATACTTTGCGCCGCGGGCCCCGCAGTTAATGCGGCAATACTTTGTGCCATAGGCATTTTTCTTAAAGCAGAGGGCGTTTCGCTTGAGACGGCGGCGCGTCTTGCGGTGACGTTTC
>JAFQLG010000070.1 GCA_017414605.1 Clostridia bacterium | reverse complement strand
GTCTGCGATGGACTGCGGGATGCCGATGGTGAGCTGGCCGCCGAGAGCGCCGCCCTCCGCGATGATGACGTGTCCGCGGATGATGAGGGTGCGCGGATACCTTTCGGCATGACCGCGCGCGACCGTTCAGTCTGGCTGCGTGGGCTATTATACCACAAAAGTTTCAGTTTGTCAACACAATTATATCCAAAGCCTCTATTGACTTTTGGTAAGTTTTATGATATTATTACTATGTATTGCTATGTAATTATCAAAGTAAGGATATTTTATATGAAAGTTGGATTTGTTTCTCTCGGTTGTCCCAAAAATCAGCTGGACACCGAGGTAATGCTGCATCACGTTGCATCCGCGGGCTATGAGATAACCCCCGACGAGACTGAGGCAGACATAGTTATCATAAACACCTGTGCCTTTATCGAGTCGGCAAAAAAAGAGGCTATCGACAACATTCTCGACATTGCCTGGCTCAAAAAGCACAAGGATCTCAAGGCGATTATCGTTACGGGCTGTATGGCTGAGCGCTACGGCCGCGAGATACTTGACGAGTTCCCCGAGGTTGACGCCGTGCTTGGCGTTGGCAGCATACACAACATAGTTGAGGCAATAGAGTCCTGCGTGGCTAATGCAGGCAAAAAGCGCAAAAAGAACGCGCCCGACTGCCGCTATTACTCGCACGAGGATAAGAACACCGTCCGTCTTGGCGGCGACAGAGTTCTGACCACGCCCGATTACGCCGCATACCTCAAGATAAGCGAGGGCTGCGATAACCGCTGCACCTATTGCGCTATCCCCGACATTCGCGGAAAATTCCGTTCCCGCCCTATGGATGAACTTGTCAGAGAGGCGCGCGAGCTTGACGAAATGGGCATCAAGGAGCTTACCGTTATAGCGCAGGATACCACGCGCTACGGCAAGGATCTTTACGGCGAGTACTGTCTTGACAAGCTTTTGCATAGAATTACAGAGGAAACCAATATTCCCTGGATCCGCGTTCTCTATTGCTACCCCGACAAGATGACGGACGGGCTTATCGAGGAGATGAAGAACAATCCGCGCATCTTAAACTACATAGATCTTCCCCTCCAGCACATCAGCGACAACGTTTTGCGCCGCATGAACCGCCACGGCAGGAGCGCCGAGATACGCGAGCTTTTGGCTAAATTGCGCCGCGAGATACCGGGCGTTGTTATCCGCACCACCTTTATCGTGGGCTTCCCGGGCGAGAGCGAGCAAGACTTTATCGAGCTTTGCGAGTTCGTTAAGGAGCAGAAATTTGCGCGCGTTGGCGTATTCACCTACTCGCGCGAGGAAGGAACGCCCGCGGCAAGCTTCCCCGACCAGATAGACGAACAGGTAAAGCAGGACAGAATGGATATTATCATGCGCTCTCAGATAGACATCAGCGAGCAGTATCTCAAGGATCACGTGGGAAAGGCTATAAACGTTATCTGCGAGGACTACGACACTGTTTCCGAATGTTACTTTGGCAGAAGCGAGGGCGATGCCCCCGAAATAGACGGCAAGGTGTTCTTTGAGTCCGAGGAAAAGATCATGCCCGGCGAATTTGTCAAGGTCAAGGTGCGCCGCGTGCTTGATTACGATATGTACGGCTTTGCTATGAAAAAAGCCTGATTATACGTCATAATGTAAAGAGGTAATAATTATGAAAATGAATCTTCCCAATAAGCTCACCGTTTTGCGACTTATAATGGTGCCTATCTTTATGGTGGTTATGCTTATTCCCGTTTTTGCAACACTCGACACCGTAACCGAGGATATATTAACTTTGGTTGGCGCATTTTTGTTCATTGCGGCGGCTATAACCGATATGCTGGACGGCAAGATCGCGCGCCGCGACGGTCTTGTAACCGATTTCGGTAAGTTTTTAGACCCCCTTGCCGACAAATTCATGGTTATCGGCGCTCTGCTCTGCGTTTTCTATTCCAGCTTTACAAAGAACGGCGGCGTGCTGTCCATTCTTTACTTCTTCGCGCTGGTAATTGTCATATTCCGCGAGCTTGCGGTAACCTCGATAAGACTTATCGCTTCAAGCTCCAAGGGCGTTGTAATTGCGGCAAATATGCTCGGCAAATTAAAGACCGTTATGCAGATAGTTGCCATAAGCTCTGCTATGATAGAGCCAGTGCTTATGAGAGCCGTATATACCGCCTTAAATCAGGGTGGCGCGCAGTTTGATTCCGCCGCCGCAACTGAAGTTTTCATCTCCTTCCCTCCCATAACCGTTATCTCAACGGTGGCTATGATATATCTCACGATCCATTCGGGAGTTAACTACATAGTTGGCGCTTGGAAGTATCTTGATCACACGAAATAATTGAAAATATAAAGGGCACTCCGAGGTGGAGTGCCCTTTTTTTATATTCTGAAGCTCGCCTCAAACTGCTCCTTTTCGCGCCAATGCATTGCCTGCCCATATATCTCCTCAAGCAAGCTATGATATATCTTCGCCTTGGAGAGCGCGTGCAAGGCTCCGTCCAGCGAGCTTTGCGCCAGATGCGCCGTGTACCTTATCTCGCTGCGGTTTTGCCTCAGCTTTTCGGCGTTTATAAAGCGGCGCACGTTTACGTTGGTGGGCGCGCTCTCGGCATCGGAATCCGTTTCGGCATGCTCGTCAGCGGCGTCGCGCAGGACAAAGGCAACGTTGTGCTCCTCTATAAATATGCCGTCCACGCGGTCGGAGCAGATGGGGTCATACGACACGCGCGCGATTACTCTGCGGCGCGAGATCTCCGATAAAAGAGCCCCCATAAAAGCATATCCCGCGCCATAGCAATCGCTTACGGTATAAAGCTTTTTCGCCAATCGCTCAAAGGTGTCAAGGCGGACTCTGCCCATCATTGAAACGCTATCGGTAAGGGACGGGATAAGCGCGGCGCTACCAGGTGCAAGCTCGCCGTGATGCCCTACGAGGCGGCTCGCCGCCGCTTTGAGCTTTTCCATCTCCAAGGCCTCTCTTATAAGGCTGTCGTTTACGGCGCGCAGGTTGCCAACGCTGCGCAAAAATGTGTAGGCGTTTTTATATTCGGCGCTCTTGCGGTCACCAAGCGCCACTATCTCGTTTTTTTGCTTGATGAGAAGCTCCTTGTTCCAGAATGCGCCGAGGTCAATTATCTCGTCGTATGCCCCGGGGTATTTAGGCTCGCGCACGTGCGGCGCGGTGCCGTCCACAATGCCCACAAGTCCCTTTTCGGTGTGCATAACGATTCCGTCCAGGGACGAGGGGTCGGAAGAGCAAAAATAATACTCAACGCGCTCGCCGCGCTCCTTAGCCGACCTTGAAATGCGCCTCATAAAAGAGCTTTTGCCCGTTCCGGGGCCGCCCTTGATTATGTAAACGAAGCCGCAGCGCGAAAATATCTCGCCAAAATAATTTTTGAATCCTTGCGCCGAGTTGGAAGCGCCAAAATATTTTTCTTGCATAGTCATACTCCAAAAAACGAATTTCAGTACATTATATGCGAAAATATCTCTTTGCGATATGCCGCCGCATAAAAAAAGCGGGCTGTTTATCACAGCCCACCTTCATATGTTCTCATTCTCTGCCAACGATGGTGATGTTGATGGGTTCAATACCCGTTATCTCGTAAACGGATGCGTTGATCTGCGCAAGCTGGGTGGGGGTAAGCTTACCCGAGCACTTTACAACGATGCTTGCAGTTTCACCGTTTACAACTGCAACGCACTGCTCAAATCCCTTGGAAACGATGAGCGACTCGATGTCCGCCTCCTGCTCCATCTCCAAAGAGATCTTCTTTATCTCCTCAACTGCCTCTGCCTTGATCGCGTCGGTTGCCTTGTCGTTCTCGATAACGGCGTTAAGCACCTCAAGCGCTTCCTCGCGTGCTCTCTGACGGCTTACCTGAACGGTTGCAAAATAGCTGTCGCTGCCTGTGCTTGTGGAATTGTCGTTCGTGGGATTCTTGGAGTTGTCAAGCTCGCCGCTCATGCCCGTATTGCCCGTGTAGTCAAAGCCGCCCTCATCATTGTTTGCAAAAAAGATGAAATTGAGCCAAACAGCCGCGCCGATGAGTACGATCGCGCAGGTGATTATGAGATTCCTTTTGCCGTCCTTGAGAAAAAAATCTTTTACCTTGTTCATTGTGTCCTTGAATGCCATATCTGCCTCCATACATTGTTAATTTGTGGTTACGATACAATATATTTTGCCGCCGCGCCATATATTCCGCCGCGCGCGATTTTTTATTTTTATTTTCCCGATTCGGAAACGTAGATGCGCGTCATAGGCAGTCCGTAAGCCGCCGAGAGCAGAGCGACAAGCTCATTTCTTTTGGTTATGTCGCCGCCCGTGTTGCAAGTAACGCCTATGCCCGAAAGGCGCGGCAGGCTCTCGCCTATGTAGAGCGCATGCGAATTCTGACCGCTGCCGATGATAACGTATTCGCTTTTCTCCTGTGACTGTCCGCTTTGCGTATTCTGCGCATAGATGCTGCCGCCAACCTCGTCAAAAAAGGTGACCGCATTTACGTATCCAACTCCCGAAACCGTGCCGCAGAGGGCTTCTATCTCCTCTTCAAGCGCCTTTTTATATTCATAAAAGTCTATCGCGTTTTCCGCCGCCCCGTTGTCCTGCGGCTCGTCCGTTTTGCCTTCGTCGCCGGTAAAAAACGAGCCTATCAGCAAAAGCGCCGCGCCAACGATAAGCACTAAAACGAGTATTTTGAGCGTTCCGCCCTTTTTCATGTGAGCAACCGTGCCGTAAACGTCGCTCAAGGCATTTTTTTGCGCCATGATCTCCTCCTTAAAATTATCCTATAACAGTTACTATCTCGCAGCCCAGAAGCGCCGAGAGCTGCCGCTCTATCTCGCCGCTGTCAGCAAATATGGCAGAGCCATAAAGCGTTAGCGTAACGCGCGAGAGGTGCTTTGGCTGCTGCTTGTCAAAATGCAGAGATACCTCCACACACAAAGGGTCTATGCCAAATCGGTCGGATAAAAAGCTTTTGATGCCCTCCTTGAGATTTTGCTGCTCTGCCGCCTCGTAAGACCCCATAAAAATACTCTCGTATTCCTCATTTTTATCCTGCGCGTCGGGGATGAGCAACTCAAGATCAAGCTCTGCAATAAAGCTTATCGCCTCGCGCGCGGGAGCAAAGCACACTAAAATTATGCAAAGCGCCGCGCATAGCTTAACACCCCTTGAAATCCCGCCGCGCTCACCCTCGGGAGATAATATCGATACCACCGAGGCGATTATGGCAACGGCAATTACACTCATAACGTATTGCTTCATATCCCACCTCTAAGAAAAGGGCGTTACCGAGGCGGCAAATATGCCGAGCGCGATCATGAACACCGCCGAGCACATAAGCGCCGCGCCCCCGAGAAAGCCATACAGCGCCCCTGCCTCGCTCATTATCCGCTGTTCCGAGGGACAGCCTACAAGACCCGCGCAAAATGCGCCAACCGAAAAGACGGCGCGCATCAGCCAAAGCTCCGTTACAACGGGCAAAAGCATGGCGAATATGATGACTATCCCCACAATTCCAACCGAGCCGCGCATAAGCTCAACCGAGGAGCAAAGTGTTCCAAGCGTTGAGGAGATCGAGCCGCCGAATATGGGCACAAAGCTGCTGGCGGCGATCTTTGCTCCCCTCATCGCCGCGTTATCCGCCTTTGATGAAAGAATGCTCTGCGCGGCGAGCGCCGCAGTTAAAACCGACATCACAAAGGCTACCGCCGCCGTGTACCACTTGCGCACGGTTGCCCCAACGGTTGCCCCAAGCGAGCCTGCCGCGCCATCCAAAGCCGAGGTCACCGAGCCACAAAGGCAGATGCAGAAAACGGGCATCACCGTGTATCCGCAGACAAATTGGCAAACGGTCAGTATTACCGAAAGCGTTGCCGCGGAGCTTGCGGCGCTTGTCAGATTTCCGCCCATGGCATACATGGTTGCCGATAGCGGAATAAATGCCGCAACCGCGCCAAAAAGACTGTCGAAATATTCCTTTAATCCGTTAGCGCAGGAAATGGCAAGACCGCCCGTTGCGCAAAAGCTGCACAGCCTCACGCATACGTCAAGCGCGCGCGCAATTCCCTCGCCGCAAAACGAGGACACCGAATAGCACACCGCCGATATCATCACTATCACAAGCACGCTGACGAGAGCCGGGATCGCGCCGCCTATCCCCCTGCCGAATGCGTCTGCGATCATTTGCAGAATGCGCGCAGGGCTTATCATGTCGCGCGCCGCGTCCGCAACCTCTTGCGCATCGTCCGAAAGGACGCCCTCGGGCAGCTCGTCCGCCGAGCCGCCCAGAGAGCCTAAAAATTCCCCATATTGCTCGGGCATAGAGCCGCTCTCCTCGGCTCCTACCCGCAAGGTACCCACAATTATCAATGCAAAAGCCAAAAGACATGCAAAAGCTATCCTTCTTTTTCGTTTCTTGCTCATTTTTTACCTCGCGCTATGCGCTATTCTCCATAAGCTGCTGCGCCATATTCAATATCTCCTCAAAAAGCGGAAGGGACAAAACGATTATCTCGATCTTTCCGCAAAGCTCGGCATAATAGGCAATGCTGCTCTCGCCGCAGTCGCGGCAGACGGTGGCGCAGACGTGACTGAGCCAGGCAACGCAAAGCACCTTTATAAGCACGCCTGCCGCATTCCCCAACGCCTCCGATAGCTGAATGCCCTCCGATAGCTCCCTTATCTTATCAATTACGGGCGACATGAGCGCAAATGCGCCAATGCACAAGGCAATCGCCGCCGCAATCTTGAAAAGCATGCCGAGCTCCCCATTCCAGCGCCGCAATATCACCGCCGCAAGCGCGCCGAGTATGGCTATGCCAAATGCCTTTAACAGCTCCTCGCTCATCAGAAACCGAAAACCGAGCGCACAAGCTCAAAAAGCTTTTCTATCTCGCCCACCAGCATTACCAGCACTACAACTATACCCGCGATTATAACCAGCGTTGATTGCTCGTCCCTTCCCGATTTCTGCAGAATGGACGCGGCGGCGGACACGAGTATTCCCACTCCCGCAACCTTTAAGATTATTGCAATATCCAGCATATCATCTTCCTTTCCTTTTTTACCAGATAAGTATCAAAACTCCTATCATTGCGCATATCCACATAGCGCTGCCCGCGCGGCTCTTGGCATCCACCTCTGATGCAACGGTCCTTCTCTGCTCGGCGAGCATGGCGATATAATGGTCGCATCGGCGCAGCTGCTCCTGGCGAAAGGTGCTGCCGAACTCCGAGCAAAAGGTGGTCATCAGGCGCAAAGGCTCCTCGTCAAGATATATTCTGCTCGCCTCAACCAGCTCCTCCAGCGTTGATGCGCCGCGGGGGCAATTGAGCGCGTGAAATATCTCGGGCGGCAGAGATGAAAGTATGTCGCCGCGCGGCCGCGAATAGCAGTCTATCTGCCCCTTGATGTAAAATATCAGCGCCGAAAACCCGTCTATCGTGTCAAGCTTGCGCCATTGAAAGCGCCTGTATGACATAGCCATAATTACCGATGCAAGCGCTAATGCGGCGCTGCCGATCAGCTTTATTATCATAAGCAATTTTCCCAATAAGTAAAGTCATACGAAAAGCCGCCGCGCCCATCGCGCGATATGCCTGCGTATGCGCCGAATATCCTGGCCTCATGCAAAAGGCGGAGCCCCGTTCTCGACAAAAGCTGGCGCACGCTTGCCGCATGCGCGCTGGCAACCAGAGGCACGCCGCAGTTGTGCGAGGCGACCAGCGACATCGCCTCGTCATAGTCGCCTATCTCGTCACAAACGATGACCTCTGCATTGAGGCATCGGGTGGCTATCTCAATGCCCTGCCTGCGCGGATAGCCCGACAAAACGTCAAGACACAGGCCCTCCCTGTCGCTGTCAAACCCAAGCTCGCCGCGCGTGTCTATAACCACGGTGCGAAGCGGCTGATGCGTCTTTCCTCCCCATTCGCCCGAGGCAAGCTTTGCGGCAACTCCGCGCAAAAGCGTGGTCTTGCCAACGCCGGGCGGCGCATAAATAAGCACGCCGTTTACGCGGTCAAAGCTGTCAAGCACCAAGCACACCTCGTCACCAACGGGGCGGCTCCTATGCGGTATTCTTATGGATAACGAGCTTATGTCGTAAACTCCTATCACACGCTCACCCTCGCAGCCCGCACGGCCGCAAACTCCAACGCGTACTCCGCCCTGAAGCGCGATATATCCCTGATTTATCGTGTCGCTGAATGCATAAAGCGAGCCCTGGCAAATTCCCTCCAGCACCGCCTGCAGCTCGGCGGGAGTAAGCACGGTTTTGAGCATCACGTTGTCGCCCGAAACCACAAGTGAGCAACGGCGCGACCGCCTGAGGCGTATCTCCTCTATCCGCGCACCATAGCCCGTCCGCCTTATCTCGTCGGATAGCCGATATGGCAGAGCCGCCTCTATGGCGGCAGGCAGCACGTAAGCGGAGCTATGCTGTGTTGCACTTGACCTTATAGATTGCATGTCCTCACCGTCCTTCCCTACAATATATTAGACTTGTCCTCAAAAAATGCACAAAATAAAAAAAGCGCCCGGGGCTTTGGCGCCTCGGGCACTTTTTCTATTCCTTTATATTATCCCCAAACGGGCTCGAAATCGGATGCGGGATGCTTGCAAAGAGGACAGATAAAATCCTCGGGCAAGGTTTCACCCTCGTAATAATATCCGCAGATCTTGCAGGACCAACCGATTATCTTCTTCTCGCGGGGCTGCTCTTTCTTCTCCTGCTTTACGACGACCTCAACGGGCTCAAAGTCACTCGCGGGATGCTTGCACAAGGGGCAGATGAAGTCGGGGTCAATGCTCTCGCCCTCGTGGTAATAGCCGCATATCTTACAGGACCAGCCAACCGTCTTTTTCTCCTCGTTAGCGCTCTCCGTCTTGGGAGCCTCCTTCTTTGCGGGCTTGATGTTCTTGTGATAGTAAGCATAGGTAGCGGGTGCTGTGTCGCAAAGCTTCTTCGCCTCGGTCACCTTTGCAATAAAGAGCGTGTGAGTGCCGAGATCAATGCTGGAGATAACACTGCCCGAAATATACGCGCAGGACTCGGCGGTAAGGTATTTAAGTCCGTTTACAGACTCTGCCACGGTTGAAAGACCCGCAAGCTTGTCGGTATCTCTGCCGCTTGCAAATCCAAAGCGCTTGAAAATATCAAAGGTTGCGCTCTCGTCAAGCACTGAAAGGGTGAACTCACCCGTCTTTTTGAGCGTATCGGCGGTGTAATTTGCGTTGTTGACACAAATGCTGACGGTCATCGGCGACGACGTGAGCTGGCAAGCCGTGTTTATAATGCAGGCATTGTCGCGCACTCCGTCATTGGTAAACAGCGCGAAAAGACCGTACGAAATACTGTTCATTGCTTCCTGCTGGATCTCTCCCATAATTTCCATATCTCTTTTCCCCCTTTTAATAGTTGAGTCAATGGCGTCTGCAAGCGCCTCGATGCTCTCAAGAGTCGAGGGCTTTACGCTTGACTTGATATCCACAACGTTATCCAATATCGTTGTATTTTTGATGGTTGATATTATTTCGCGCATTTGCTTTGCGCTGGTGGGCGCCCACGAGCCGTTTTGCATAAATGCCACGGTCCTGTTTTGAATATTGTGAGCCGCGATATCGCGCAAAAGCTCGTCCATGGTTACGAAAATGCCGCCGTTATAGGTGGTAGATGCAAACACGGCATGGCTATACTTGAAGGTCTCGGAAATTATCTCGGATGCGGGAGTAACAGACACATCAAACATAACGGTGAATATTCCGCGCTCGCGAAGCTTTACGGACAGTATCTCCGCCGCATTCGCCGTATTACCGTACACAGATGCATACGCTATCATAACACCCTGCTTTTCGGGTGTATAGGTTGCCCACTTAACGTATTTGTCAATAAAATATCCTATATTTTCTCTCCACACAAAGCCGTGCAAGGGGCAAAGATATCTTATATCAAGCTTCGATGCCTTTGTCAGTGCCGCCATGACCTGAGTGCCGTATTTTCCAACGATATTGGTGTAATATCTTCTCGCCTCGTCCAGATAATCGCGGTCAAAATCCACCTCGTCCGCAAAGAGCGCTCCGTTGATAGCTCCAAAGCTACCGAATGCGTCCGCCGAGAAAAGCATTCCCTCTTTTGACTCATAGGACATCATGACCTCGGGCCAATGCACCATGGGCGCGTTTATAAAGGACAGCGTGCGCTCGCCGAGCGAGAGAGTATCACCCTCTGCAACAACTTGCGCGTATGCGTCGGCGTCAAAATCAAAGAACTGCTTTATCATGCCGAGTATCTTGGCATTACAAACTATCTTGACCTCGGGATAGCGTCTTACAAAATCGTTTATGGTTGCCGCGTGGTCAGGTTCCATGTGGTGAACAACGAGATAGTCGGGCTTGTTTGCTCCAAGCACGTACTCAAGATTTTCAAAATACACCTTTGCAACCGCGTGGTCAACAGTATCCATAACGGCGATCTTTTCGTCAAGTATAACGTAGGAGTTGTAGGAAACACCCTGGGGGACGGAATACACTCCCTCAAACATAGCAAGGCGGCGGTCGTTACCACCCACCCAGATCACGTTTTCGCTGATCTTTCTTGTACAATGCATAATTTTTTCTCCTCATTAAGAAATTTTCAACGTATTTATTCTTTATCTTTATTCTTTATCAACTTTTTGGTGTTTTACTCTGTAGATCCCCTCAAAAACGGATAGATCGGCGCGCAAAAACGACCATATCATATAAGCTGTTACCAAAAGCGCCAGGATGGCGGTGAAAATAACGGTAAAGGTATCCCATATCTCTCCCCTGCCGCAATATTCCACAACCGCGCCGCCGAAGTTGAAAATACCGTGCAACACAACACAAAGCCAGATATTTGCCGTTTTGATCAGCACAACGGAGCACATAGCGCCGATAAGCGCCGAATAGCCTATCTGCATAAGCACAGACACAGGCGAGCTGTTATAAAGGTTTACAAGATGCACCAGCCCAAATATCGCGCTTGATATCACGATGGACCAAAACACCCACGTTCTGCTCTCGGGCTTTCTCTTTATCAGGCCCAAAAGCACCACACCGCGAAAGGCTATCTCCTCAAAAAATGCAATGCAAAGACATTCGAGAGCCAGAAGCACTATGCGCCATGCGGGCGCATCTATAACCGCGCCGCCCTTTATCAGCTGTGAAAACGGGAAATTGTTTATAGCAACCGCAAAGGCAGGCAGACACCACAAAAGCATTTTGGGGGATAGCTTTTTTGCTCCGCCCAGCACGTTGTAGCCGAGATTTATCAGCATTGAAAGGAATATTACTCCTCCAAGCGCACGCGTCACCGTCATATCCACAAGATATCTCAGGTCCTCGTCAGCGTCACCGAATAAAATACCGCCAATCCCAAAAAGCTCGTATAGCGCGAGCAGGACTATCCCCGCAACCGATAAAGCAAGGCAGATGCTCCTCCTATCAGGCTTTTTCATTCTTTTTCTCCTCTGCCTTGGGTACTGCGGGCGCAGGCACCCTATCCGTTACGTATTTTTCAACAAATACCAGCGCTATGCCAACCGCTATCAGCAAAAGCGCCGTAAGCTGTGAGGGAGTTAACCACTCGACAACGGTATCTCCGCGATAGTCGGCACGCAGATTTTCAACGAAAAATCTCCATATTCCGTAAAAGACGAGATATGATGAAAGGTTATAGACCTTGCCCTTTTGCCAAAGCACTCTGACCGTTAAAAATCCGAACAGAAGCAAGAGAAATATCGCCTCCATAAGCTGTGTCGGAACGTATTTCTGATAGCCCTGATTTCCGTGCATCATTATACCGTACCAGGCTTTTGTCGCCTGCCCATGACAGCAGCCCGCGAAAAGACAGCCTACTCGGCCGATCGCATGCGCCAGAGCGATGCCGGGGGCAACACAATTGGCTATCGGGAAAAAGTAAGCCTTGTGCGAGCCTTCCTTAAAGCGAAAATGACCTGCCAAGAAATATATGGCAAGAAATACCGCCGCGCCGCCGATAAGTCCGCCGTAAAAGGTGGCTCCCGTGCTTGCATCAATAATAAATTCGCCGCGCGTTTTTATATTGTAGAAAGCCTGGAACAAGACCGCCGAGCCATATCCCAGCACAACGGCGAATATGCCGCAAATAACGGTAAAGGTCTGGTTTTTCGCCGCTATCTTTAATTTGTCCGCATAGACGCTGAAGATGTAAAAGCAAGCGCCAACCGCTATGCACAGGCATAGGTCATAGGCGGTCAGTCCTAACAATATCTGATTTGGGTACATATCCTTACCCCCTTTTTATAGTTGCAAACAAGCCCTCTGCCCTCAGGGCAAAGGGCTTGTATCATTTTTAGCCGTTCATTCTCTTTTCCTCGTATTCCTCGCGCGTGATGAGTATCTTACGAGGCTTATTACCGTCGGGAGCGCTTACAAAGCCCATCTCTTCCATGCGGTCGATGATCTTTGCGGCTCTGCCGTATC
Organism: Clostridia bacterium; assembly: GCA_017414605.1. Next base: position 5,696 of record JAFQLG010000070.1, on the reverse strand, counting down.
CAACCTCAATTCTTCTCTGAAGCAAAGAGGTTGAGATCTTGCCCGCGTCTATAGCCAGCTCAACGGCATCCCAGAACTTGGAATCCTCGTCACCCGAGCCTGCGCCGTTGCCCTGAGGAATGGCAATGCCCTCGCCGCCGTTGCCGATGGAAGCCATGGCGTTATCAATGCTGGATTCGAAATCCTGATCGTAAATTACGGGATAGTTGTTGTTCTTTACGTATTCAACGACAGCCTCGACCTCATCGTCCGAAACGAACGCGCCCTGAACTCTCGCGGGCTTGGGAGCGCCAACGGGAGCATAGAGCATATCTCCGCGTCCGCACAGCTTTTCTGCGCCTATGGTGTCAAGGATTATTCTGGAATCCATTCCCGACATAACGGTAAACGCGATTCTTGAGGGAATATTTGCCTTGATAAGACCCGTGATTACGTTAACGGAGGGACGCTGAGTACCGATGATGAGGTGTATACCTGCGGCTCTCGCCTTTTGCGCGATACGGACGACCGCCGTTTCAACCTCGTCCTTTGCCGTCATCATAAGGTCGGCAAACTCGTCTATAACGATGACCATTCTGGGCATATAAGGCTTATCGGGGTCATTCTTGGTGACCTCGTTATAAGCCGCGATGTTACGAACGCCAACCTCCTCGATAAGAGCAAAGCGCTTTTCCATCTCGTTTACCGCGGTATTGAGCGCGCCCGCAGCCTTTTTGGGATCGCTGATTATACGGCAGCACAGGTGCGGCACGTCGCGATATACCTTGAATTCAACCTTTTTGGGGTCGATGAGCAAAAGCTTTACCTCGTCGGGCTTGGAGTGATACAGCAAGCTCATAAGGATAGAGTTTATGCATACGGACTTACCCGAGCCCGTTGTACCCGCAACCAAAAGGTGAGGCATTTTTTCTATATCAAAGACCACGGGCTTGCCCGAAACGTCCGCGCCAAGACAAGCGGCGAGCAGGCTCTTGTGGTTCTTGAACTCGGGAGATTCAATGAGCGTGCGCAGCTTAACTGCCGCAGGCTTATCGTTGGGCACCTCGATACCAACTGCCGCCTTTCCGGGAATAGGCGCCTCGATACGAACGCCGGACTTTGCAAGTCCATACGAGATGTCGTCCACAAGGTTAGCTATGGAGCGAACGCGAACGCCCGCCTCAGGCTTGACCTCATAGCGAGTTATCGTAGGTCCGCAGGAGCAGGTTATATCGGTTACGTTTATCTTGAAATCCGCCAGAACGTTACGCAAAAGCTCTGCGTTCTTCTCTATCTCGGCAGGGTCGCTCGAGTAGCGGCCGGGGCCCTCTTCAAGAAGGTCAACGGGCGGATAGTTGTATTCGCGGATAGGCGTCTTAACGGGGGGCTTTTCACCAATAAAATATTCGTCCTCTTTGTTGGAATTAGCCGCCTCAAAATCGCGCGCGCTCTTTATTCCCTTGTCCTGAACGAGAGGCACGAACACCTCACCCGTTTCGGTGTCAACCTCGTAATCGTTGTCAAACAGGTCGCTTGCCATATCGTCAACGGCGCTGTTGCCGCGCGTCTTTTTGGCAACGTCCTTGGGGTCGATAAATACAAAAGTGTCGTCACCGGAGCTCTTGGTGTCGGGGAACACCAGCTGTGCGCCGCTCTCGTCCTCGTCAATATCCTCGGGCTGTGATGCGCGACGTTGCTCTGCCTTTATGCCGTCCAGTCGGTCTATCTCGTCGCTTGAGAAAACGTTGAGCTTAACGGTATTCTCGCCGTCACCCGCGCCATCAATGGAGATGTTGCAGGTCTTTTTATTTTCGGGAGTCTTTTCGGGAGCTTTAGCTTCATTCTCCGCCGGCTCTTTGCTTTCGGGCTGTGCCTTGGGCGCATTCTGTGCCTCAAGCTTTGCCGCTCTTGCAGCCTCGCGAGCTGCCTCGCGCTCAAGCCTTGCCTCCTCGCGCTCGCGCGCTCTCTCCTCGCGCTCCTCTGCGCGAATTGCCGCGCGCTCCAGGCGCTCCTCCTCTGCCCTCTCCTTCTTTTCAAGGGCAGCTTCCTCGCGTCTTTCCTTTGCGAGCTCCTTTTGCTCCGCCATTGCCGCCTTGACCTTTTCAATTATCCAGAGTGCAATAGCCAGAGGCGTTGTGCCTGCCAGGAAGGTTATGAGGGGTATGAGAATGGCGATGAGCACGAATATCGCGCCGCCAACGTTAAAGCAATAAACAAGTGCCGTTGAAAGCACGCCGCCGAGGAAACCGCCGCCTATGCTCTTTGCGCCCTCCTCAAAGAAAAGCTCAAGCTCAAAGGCAAATGCGTCCTTTCCCTGACCCGCATAGGTAAAGGTATGTATGAGTGCTGCCGCGCAAACCGCGGTTATAACAGCGATTATAGCGTTGATAGCAACGAAATCGCGCTTGTTATAGTTTTTCCAAAGCACAACGAAGCAGAAAAGTATAACGGGGATAGCATAAGCCGCAGGGCCGAAAATGCCAAAGAATATCTGGCAGATCCAGAAGCCTGCAACACCCAGAGTGTGCTCTCCCTCTTTTCCGCCCGCAAGCGAGTTTTGCGGATTGCAAAAGGCGTTTGCGATAAAGCAGAACATTAAAAATACTGCCAAGACCGCGAAAACATAGGGTATCAGCTGATAAGCAAACGAGGGCTTGTCCGCCTTTGTGGCAGATGCCGCGTTTTCCCTTCTTTGCGGTTTTGCGTTTTTTGCGCCGTTTTTGTTATTGTTCTTTTGAGCAGGCATGTTGGGGTCCTCTTTCAAATTTTTTCTTAATTTATCCGATAATGCATTAAAGCGGCAATTTTTGCAAACAATAATGGCAAAATCTCGGCATCTTCCGAAAAGAAGCCTAAACTTATAATAATTATATCATATATTCTTTATCTTGTAAAGAGATTTTGACTTATTTTTCACGTTTGGAGGACAAAAAATGATGCGTAAAATAGGCAACGTTGCAATAGCGGTCATCGCCGCGGCGGCGGGACTTATAAATTCACTTATCGGAGCGGGAGGTGGCATTTTGCTCTCGTTATCGCTGCCCGCTCTGCTCAAGGACAAGTTCCCCGACCGCCGCGACGTTTATATCAACTCGCAGGCGGCAATGATCCCGGGCTGTGCGCTCTCCTGCGCGATATATTCGGCGCGCGGAATGATAGATACGGTTGGCTTTTCGCTTTTTGCCATTCCCGCCGCGGTGGGCGGAGCGCTGGGCAGCCTTTTACTTTCAAAGATCAAAAGCGGTTATATTCAGATAGCATTTGCCGCCCTCGTCATCTGGTCGGGAGCGCGCATGCTATGGAGCTGATATGGATAGCGCTTACTGGACGCGGGGCATCTTATCCGCGCTTGCAGCTCTCGCCATTGCCGTTTTGTCGGGGCTCGGCGTTGGCTCGGGAGGGCTTTTTGTGATCTGGCTGACTATGATAGAGGGCTTGAACGCCATCAGCGCGCGCGGCTATAATCTGCTCTTTTTCGTCTTTTCTGCGGGCGCGGCGCTGGTATTTCATGCCCTGCGCAAAAGACTGCGCGCGCGCCTCGTGATATTTATGGCGATTTTCGCCTCTGTGGGAACGGCGATAGGCGCCCTTGTCGGTCAGCATATAAGCGCCGACCTTTTGCGAAAGCTCTTTGGCGCCTTGCTCGTGGTGTCGGGCGGATATACGCTCTTTACAAAACTGCCCTCTCTCTTTGAAAAAAGGAGCGCAGATCAAGTCCCAAACGACCTCGAAAATCGCTCTATTTTGCACTCAAACGACAAAAAAACGTGATTTTTTCTTCTATATAATGTAAAATATCAAAAAAGTTTCAAAAAATAGGAAAAACCTCTTTACAAATGTTATTTCGTGTGTTATAATATAACCTGCATAACGGCGGCACGGCTTCACGGGGCTTATTTAGTCACGCCCGTAAAACTCCGTTTCGGAGATAACCTAAAGCGTGAATTTCACCCTCTCGGTTGCGGTGCAGCTCGTATTTTGCAAAAAATATTTTATTTTCGAAAGGTGAATACGAAAATGACAGCACAAGAAAAGCAGGCAATTATTGAACAGTACGCAACTCACGAGGGTGACACAGGTTCTCCCGAGGTTCAGATCGCTATCCTTACCTACAGAATAGCTAACCTCACCGAGCACCTTAAGGGTAACCACAAGGACAATCACAGCCGCCGTGGTCTTTTTAAGATGGTTGGTCACAGAAGAAACCTCCTCAACTACCTCCAGAAGGTTGACATCGAAAGATACAGAGCTATCGTTGCAAAGCTCGGTCTGAGAAAGTAATAATTGTATAAGAAACGGAGTGGCTGCTATGTCTTGTCACTCCGCTTCTTGCTGTAATCCAATCCTGCAAAAAGCTCCGAATACTGCGTTGTTCCTCGAAATCAGCTCGCCGTAGGGCTACTACGGCTTCGCTTTGCTTTCTTCGGTACGCCTTGTCTTCGAACCTTTTTGTGCGGATTTCCGTTACATGAAAATCTTACTCGCACGTGTGATTTTAGTGCTTAAATGTGAGCCTTGTACTCTTGAAAACGTGTGTTTCGAGCGTTTCAAGACCCGCATTTAAGTTCTAAAACTCCGTGCGATAAAATAAAAAATCAAAATGGAGGAAAATTAAAATGTCCACTACGATCGTAAGCTCCCAGATGGAGTTCAAAAACTACAAGACCTTTAAGTACACGCTCGCAGGTCGCCCCCTCGTTCTCGAAACGGGTAAAATGGCAGGACTTGCAAACGGTTCCGTTCTCGTTCGTTATGGCGAGACCGCAGTTCTCTGCTGCGCAACGGCTTCCGAAAAGCCTCGCGACGGCATAGACTTTCTTCCCCTCTCCGTTGATTTCGACGAGAGAATGTATGCCGCAGGAAAGATCCCCGGCGGTTATCTCAAGAGAGAGGGTAAGCCCTCTGAAAAGGCGATCCTCACCAGCCGCGTGATCGACCGCCCCATTCGTCCTCTTTTCCCCAAGGACCTTCGCAATGACGTTGTTCTTTCTCTTACCGTTATGAGCGTTGATCCCGAGTGCGCTCCCGAGGTTGCCGCTATGATCGGCGCTTCCACCGCGCTTGCAATCTCCGACATTCCGTGGAACGGACCTATCGGCGGTCTTCACATCGGACTTGTTGACGGAGAATTCGTTGTTAACCCCACAACCGAGCAGCAGAAGGTTTCCGACCTCCAGCTCACAGTTGCCGCTTCCATGGAAAAGGTCGTTATGATCGAGGCAGGCGCTAACGAGGTTGACGACAAGGTTATGTATGATGCGATCATGCTGGCTCACAAGGAGATAAAGGAGCTTCTCGGCTTTATCAATGCTATCGTTGACGAGATCGGCAAGCCCAAGTTCGAGTATCCCTCCTGCGAGCTTGACCACGATATGTTCGACAAGATCTTCGACTTCTGCGAGAAGGACGTTATGTTCGCACTTGACACCGACGACAAGACTGTTCGCGATGCAAGAATGTTCCCCATCAAGGAGGCAATTCTTGAAAAGTTTGGCGAGGAGTATCCCGAGCTTCCCTCAATGATGGACGAGCTCGTTTACAAGATCCAGAAGAAGATCGTTCGCCGCTGGTTGCTCGTTGACAAGAAGCGCGTTGACGGTCGTTCCATGAACCAGATCAGAGGTCTTGCCGCAGAGGTTGACATTCTCCCCAGAGCACACGGCTCGGGCCTCTTTACCAGAGGTCAGACTCAGGTTCTTACCGTTGCAACCCTCGGT
>JAFQLG010000069.1 GCA_017414605.1 Clostridia bacterium | reverse complement strand
GCATCGACCTTGACGTTAAGTCGGGCGACGTTGTTATCGCATCAGGCGCGGTCAGACAGGACGGAACCTCCCGCGAGTATGCGCCCCTTGAGTTCCCCGCGGTTGCAAACGCGGACGTGCTTTTTGCGCTTCGTCAGTCTGCACGCGAGCTCGGCTACAGCAACCATACCGGAGTAGTTCAGGCAAAGGACTCCTTTTACGGTCAGCATTCCCCTGCCCGCATGCCCATATCCTATCAACTGACTAATCAATGGGAGGCTTGGAAGCGCCTCGGCGTTCTTGCAAGCGAAATGGAATCCGGAACGTTATACACCGTTGGCTCATATCTGCGCGTTCGTTGCGGCGCGATATTCAGCTGCGTTTGGAATCAGGAAAGATTCCTTGCCGGCCTTGACACGCATGATGACGAAACACACGACACCGAGGCGGCTATCAAGGTTGCTATCCGCGCGCTTGAGCATCTTATAGAAGAAGACAGACGAAACGCATAAAGAGGGCTGTCGGTATGAACGAAAATTGCCAAAATACTGCTCCCGAGTGTCCCGGCGACGCGCACAATAGCAAAAAAAGCTCCCCCGATACAGAGGAGAAAATATACAGATTTCTGGATGCCGCCGAAAAGCTTGCCCGAAAGCTTGCAAAGCTTAACAAAAAGCGCAAGGCTGCCGCGAAAAAGCAGCTCAAAAAGGACAAAAAGATAGGCAAGATTGACAAAAAGACGGGGGCACTCATTCTTAAAAAGCAAAAGCCGCAAAAGGTGCAGAAGCCGCAAAAGCGATATAAAGCGCCAAAAAAATAAAAAGAGGTCATATGACCTCTTTTTTGATTTATACAAGATTCAAAATGTCGTTTACCGTTTCGGCAATATAGGTCGCGCCTGCGCTCTCGTGTTCCTCGCGGCTACCGTATCCGTACAGAACGCCGATCGAGTCAAGTCCGCACTTATGCGCGCCCAAAACGTCCTGCTCTCTGTCGCCTATCATAATTGCATTTTTTAAGTCTTTGATGCCAAAGCTATCAAGCGCATAGCGAATAACGTCCGCTTTTTTATTGCGCGACTCGTCCATTGTAGCACCCGCAACAAAGGCAAAATACTGTGTGAGATTAAAATGATCGAGTATTTGCTTTGCATATTTTTCGGGCTTTGAGGTTGCAAGCACTATCTTGTGTCCGCGTAGCCTGAGCTCTGATAGCAGCTCGTAAATTCCGCTATACACCTCGTTTTCAAACAGTCCGCGAACACCAAAATACTCGCGATAGTCCTCAACGCAGCGAAGGCTCTCCTCAAAATCGAATCCAAAATATTTTGAAAATGACTCGGAAAGGGGTGGTCCGATAAAGCAATAAAGCTCGCTTCTGTCAGACACGGCTATTCCGCGCTTTGCCAGCGCATTCATTACCGAATTAGTTATTCCCTCGCCGGGGTCTGTGAGCGTTCCGTCAAGGTCAAAAAGAAGATATTCATATCTCATTTTATTTCCAGCCTTTTTATGCGTTTTTTCATCTTCAGGATATCTCCCAGCATCTTTACAGAGTCCCTGACCATTCTAACCGTGCTTTCGCGGTGATTTATCACCTTGACAGGCATTTCAATTATCTTATATCCAAGCTTTTTTGCCAGCAAAATGCATTCAAAGTCAAAAGCAAATCTATTGACCTCGCAACGCGAGAATATTGGCTTTACCGCCTCTCCCCTGAACGCCTTGCAGCCGCATTGCGAGTCCGAAAGGTTAAAGCCGCCTATAATGCACAAAACCTTTATATAAGCCTTTGATGCCAGCTTGCGCATAAACGTATAATTCTCATATCCGTCCTTAGCGAGATTGCGCGAGCCTATGAGCATTTTGGCATCGGGATTATCAGCAAACGTATCCGCAACTCTCTTTATTACGTCAACTCCGTATGCAAGGTCTGCATCGGTAAACATGACCACGTCACCCTCGGCATTGAGCATAGCCAGCCTTACGGCATAGCCCTTGCCCATATTCTGCTCATATCCAACCACCTTTACGTTAGGCAATCCGAGCTGCTCTACAAGCTTGTCGCATCCGTCATGAGAGCCATCGTTTGAAAATATTATCTCATAATCCTCAAAATTCGCTTCCATATACTCCGAGAGCGTTTTTGCGGTTTGCTGAATTATGCCCGCCTCGTTGTACATCGGAATACACAATGAAAATTTCATATCTTGTTTCCCTTTTACTTTTTATACACTTTTATTTCAAATTCTATCTGCGTTGTAAGCTCGGACAGACCAACAAGCTTTTGCTTATCTTCCTCGCTTGTCCGCCAATAATAAGGCGTCATTGAAAACAGCGCCTCTATATGCTCCGCGCCCTTCACATTTACCTCATAAGAGCACACGACAGTTTCCACGTGCTCCATTTTTTGCGGCAGGTCGGCGCGCTCGGTATTTTCGTATACCTGCTCGTAAAGCGCCCTTTTCAATCCCATAAGGTGATCTTTACCTGCTCCAACGACAAAGAGATATCCTCCTTCCGAAAGCACGCGACAATATTCATCCTCGGCACAGGGCGCAAACACGTTGACCACCGCATTTGCCACTCCGCTCTTTACCGGAAGCTTGAACACACTCGCCGTTGCAAACAAAAGGTTTGCGGCGCCTTCTTTTTTTGCCTGCTTTGCTGCACAGAGGCAAGCATGCTTTGACAGGTCAAATCCCAAAGCTATTGCGCTTTGGCGCGCCAGCCTTGAGGTGTAATATCCCTCGCCGCAGCCGGCATCTATTATGACCGCGTTTTCATTTGCATATTTATTTACCGTTTGGCATATCGCCTCTGCAGCTTTTTCATAATATCCGCTATAAAGAAAATCATGGCGCGCGGCAACCGCCTCTTTGGAGTCACCTCCGCCGGTGCCCGAAAGGCTGAGATATCCTTCCCTTGAAAAGTCGAAGCAATGCGTCCTTGCGCCTTGACATTTGGCGCTTTTTTGATCCTCCGTAACGGACAGGGGTGCCTGACACACGGGACATTTCAATATTTGATTTACAATATTTACGCGCATCTATGCCAAACACTCCTTTTTACAATAATTATCCCCGAGAAAACCTCGGGGATAACGTTTCTCACTTTATTTTAATACATTTTACGTAATTTTGCAATAGTTGGCGGCAAAAAAGTTTATTAATTAATCGTTTTCAACCTCGTCAACCACCTGAAAGGTTTCAAATTCAAACCAAAAGTTTGAGCCCTCGCCAATGCGGCTCTCAACTCCGTAAAGCACTCCATGCGATTCAAGTATACCTTTTACTATTGAAAGTCCAAGGCCCGTTCCTATCTTGGCGCGCTTATGGACCTTATCAACCTTATAATACCTATCCCAGATGTATGGGATATCCTGCTCTGCAATTCCCTCACCCGTGTCTATAACGGAGATCCTTACCTTGTTGTCCCAAACCGATTGAACGATGCTTACCTTCTTGTTCTCGCCCGTGTAGTTGAGCGCGTTATTTACAAGATTGTACACTACCTGCAAGATCATTGTCTTATCGGCATTTATGAACACGTCACCCTCGGATTCAAAGCTTATTTCGTATCCGCCTTTTTCGGTAAACTTTTCATAGCGTTTAAGCACCGAGGATACTGTTTCCGTAAGATTGAGCGTTTCAAGCTCGGGCTTGCGCGTACCCGCGCGTATCTTGGACAGGTCAAGCATATCGTTTACAAGCTCGGTAAGTCTTTCCGTTTCGTCAATGATGACCTGAACGTTTTCGGGAGTGTTTTCACCGGGAATATCGCGTATTACCTCGCCATAGCCCTTTATCATGGTAAGCGGTGTGCGTAAATCATGAGAGATATTGGCTACAAGCTCTTTTTGCAGTGTGTCCGTTTTGGCAAGCTCCTCCGCAGCATAGTTCAGCGCTTCCGCAAGCTCTGCCGCTTCCTTATATCCACCGCCGTCAAACTCGGCGCTGTAATCTCCCTTTGCAAGTCTGCGCGCGGAGCGGCTCATCTTTTGCAGAGGAACACAGATTATCTTTGAAATGGCAAGCGCTACGATAAGCGCTCCCATTATAAGAATGCACATTATCCAGCCAAACTGCTTTTGCAACGTCTTGACGGTTGCATTAAGAGGAACAAGCTCCGACTCCATTACAAGAACGTATTCCCTACCTGCCGCATCCTTTGTAACGGCAACGTATATGCTATTAACCAACGTATCTCCGCCAACGGTCTTGGTGATGCTTTTGGTAAACGAGCCACCGCGCCGCCTTGCCTGAGTTGAAAACTTGTAGATACTGTTTGTATCAAGATGGCGGAGCATACATTCCGCCGTTACGTCCGAGGCGGCTATCTCACGGATTTCATTTTCCTCCAGCATGAATAGCCTTATGCAAGAATTCGTTTTTATCGAACAGGTATAAGCGGCATCTCGCATTTTTTCTTCATTGCCAACGTGGGTAAATATTATCTCATTGTTCTCGGCAAATTCATCCATTTTTGATTGCTCGTAAAAATCATTCAGCAAAACTATCTGAAAGAGCCAAATGACCAAAAGGCTTACCAGCACAAACAAAACGAGCGTGCCGAAAAGGCGCCAGGATATTCCGGACGCACGCTTGGGATTTATTCTTTTTGTCCTGCTACGTTCATTTGCCACAGACATTATACACCTCGAAAGCTTTTATTTTACGTCGCCCTCAAATCTATATCCCACCCCGCGAAGAGTAACGATATATTTGCTATATTCGCCAAGACTCTTTCGCAGAAGCTTTATGTGCGTATCAAGCGTTCTTGCATCCCCGAAAAAGTCATAGCCCCAAACGGCGCTGAGCAGCTTTTCGCGCGACAGAGCAATGTTCCTGTTTTCCAGCATGTAGAAAAACAGGTCATATTCCTTTGGCGACATTTCAATTCGCTTGCCGTTTATGTATACGATCCTCGCAGTTATATCTGCAACAAGACCGCCGCCATCCAGTTCAACGATAACGTTCTTGGCGGCTTGCTGCTGCTTTTGAGCGCATCGTGCGCCACGCTTCATTATCGCCTCAATTCTCAGCATAAGCTCCTTTGCGGAAAAGGGTTTTACAACGTAATCGTCTATACCCGTTTCAAAGCCGTTTATCTTGTCGTATTCCTCTCCGCGTGCCGAAAGCATGATTATTGGGGTATCGCCTGTCTTTCTTATCTCGCGGCAGGCGGAAAATCCGTCAAG
>JAFQLG010000068.1 GCA_017414605.1 Clostridia bacterium | reverse complement strand
TTTTTCATCTACTTGCGGGTATCGTCCGTAATTAGTCTTTTACCCGTTCTTTAGTCGCCGTAATCTGCAGTATTTGAAATGGAATATCTCATTTTTGCAAAGCCGCCCTGATTGATAAGATCAACGATGAGCTTCATTTCGTGTATGCACTCAAAGTATGCCATTTCGGGCTCGTATCCTGCCTCAACAAGCGTTTCAAAACCTGCCTTCATAAGCTCGGTAACGCCGCCGCAAAGAACCGCCTGCTCACCAAAGAGGTCGGTTTCAGTTTCTTCTCTGAACGAGGTTTCAAGTATGCCCGCTCTGCCCGCGCCTATGCCGCAAGCATATGCAAGTGCATAGTCCTTTGCCTTGCCCGAGTAGTCCTGATGTATAGCGATAAGAGAAGGAACTCCCTTACCCTCAACGTACTGGCTTCTTACCGTGTGACCGGGGCCCTTGGGGGCAACCATTATAACGTCGATATCCTTTGCAGGAGCAATGAGGTTAAAGTGAATATTGAAGCCGTGCGCAAACATAAGCACGTCGCCCTCTTTCATATAGGGAGCTACCTGCGCGTTATAAATGTCAGCCGCAAGCTCATCGGGAACCAGCATCATAACGACATCGGCTGCCTTTGCCGCCTCCTCAACCTCCATAACCTTGAAGTTGGGGGTCTTCTCTGCAAATGCCGCTGCCTTTGCCCAGTGACCGCTTCCCTTGCGAAGACCTACAACAACGTTGCAGCCGCTCTCTGCAAGATTCATGGAATGTGCATGTCCCTGGCTACCGAATCCGATAACCGCGATGGTTTTGTCCTTTATAAGGGCAAGATTACAATCTGTGTCATAATACTTGTTGATCATTTTTCCTTCTCCTTTGGAGTATATTAAAAAAATAAATTTTGCATCTGATGGAAAATCGTCCTGCAATTTTTTCCTTAAGGTTTTGCCGCAAGGCAAAGCATATCACTGCATACGGACTGTTTACAGTTCGTATGCTACGTCGCCGCGCTCCATCGCGATCGCTCCCGAGCGACCCGATTCAACTACGTGGAACTTTGAAACGTCCTCTAAAAATCCGTCTATTCTCTGCGGCGTATCACAAAGCTCTGCGATAAGACAGCCGCCCGTTTTGTCAACTATTCTTGCGCCGTATATTGAAATGAGCTCGCGCAGCTGCTCGTTATTCTTGTCCTCGGCGGCGAATTTTACAAGCGCCACCTCGTGAATAAGGCTGAACGTTGGCTCAACCGAGAATATAAGCTTGGTTTCAACCAGCTTTCCCGTTTGCTTCATTATCTGGCTGAAGGTCCTCTCGTCTCCGCGCGTCATTATCGTTATGCGAGATATTTTTTCATTTTCGGTTGGTGAGCTGGTGATAGAATCAATATTAAAGCCTCTCTGCATGAACAAGGAAGCTATCCTTGCAAGAACACCTGCGTTATTTTCAACGAAAAGCACCATACATTGTTTTTTCATAGTATCAGTCCTCCTCAATTGAAAATGGTATCGCTGACGGTCTTGCCGCCCGGGATCATAGGAAGAACCTTTTCATCCTTGTCAACCACGCACTCTATCCAAACAGGGCAATCAAGCGTTAGCGCCTCTTTCATAGCCGCCTCAAACTCCGCCGGAGTCTGACAGCGGAAGCCTCTGCCTCCAAATCCCTCTGCAACAGCTTTATAATTGGTCACTCTATTGGGCTCGCTTGAGGAAAATCTCTTTCCATAGAACGTATCCTGCCACTGATGCACCATTCCGAGCACCGAGTTGTTGAAAATAATTGAAATTACCGGAACGTTATAGGAAACCGCAGTGCAAAGCTCATTCATGTTCATATGGAAAGAGCCGTCACCCGTGAAATGCACCACTCTCGCCTCGGGTCTGGCTATTGATGCGCCTATTGCCGCGCCATAGCCGTATCCCATGGTTCCGAGTCCGCCGCTGGTCAAAAAGTTTTTGGGATGCGTGTGATGCAGATACTGTGCCGCCCACATCTGATGCTGACCTACGTCGGTTACGTATATAGCGTCCGTTCCCGCAAGCTCACAGGCCTTTTCAATTATAAAATGCGGCTTTATTTTCTTGTCGCTGTCCTCGGGCTTGTAGTCCTTAGCCTGCCACAGGGCGATATGCTCGTGCCATGCGGCGTGCTTTTTATTCTTTATCATAGGCAACATTTTGTTCAGCACGTTCTTTATGTCGCCAACTATACTGTAATCCGCAGTAACGTTCTTGTTTATCTCGCTGGGATCTATGTCTATATGAACTATCCTTGCATGCTCGGCAAACTTCTCTGTGTTGAGTGCAACTCTGTCCGAAAAACGCGTACCTATGGCGATGAGCACGTCCGCGCGGCTGGTTGCACAGTTTGCGGAATAATTTCCGTGCATTCCCATAAGTCCGAGGTTGTTCTTTTCTCCGTATCCGAGAACACCTGCCGCCATAAGTGTATATGCCGCGGGAATGTCCGCCTTTTCCATCAACGCGCGAAGCTCCTCGCCCGCATCCGATATGCGCACTCCGCCACCGAAATATATGAACGGGCGCTCACTTCTGTTTATAAGCTCGGCTATCTCGGCAAGATCTCCCTTTATTTCATCACTCACTCCTGCGGAAACTGCCCCTTGAGGCTCGTAATCAGCAAGTGCTGCGGTAACGTCCTTGGGAATATCGATAAGCACGGGGCCGGGGCGTCCGCTACCTGCAATTTTGAATGCGCGGCGTACTGTGTCCGCAAGCTCATGCACGTCACGTACCACAAAGTTGTGCTTTGTTATAGGCAGGGTTATTCCCGCTATATAGACCTCCTGGAAGCTGTCGCATCCTATAAGAGGAGTGGATACATTACCCGTAATGGCAACCATAGGAACGCTATCCATATAAGCCGTTGCGATTCCCGTTACAAGATTGGTTGCTCCGGGGCCGCTCGTGGCAATGACGACGCCCGTTTTACCCGTTGCCCTGGCATAGCCGTCCGCGGCGTGTGCCGCGCCCTGCTCGTGAGCCGTCATATAGTGAGTTATCTTGTCGCTGTATTTATACAGCGCATCGTAAATGTTGAGCACCGCGCCTCCGGGATATCCGAAAACGGTGTCAACTCCCTGCTCCATAAGCACGTTGACCAGGATCTCAGATCCGTTTAATTTCATGAATTACCTCCGTTGTTGTTCGCTTTCGCGGGGGTTAATAAAAAAGTTATGAGTTGGCAGAGCCAACGTTATGGGCTATGAACCGGCACAGCCAGCGTCATAACTGCTTTCGCTGAAAATAAATATGCATTGATTATAGCACACGCCGCCCACGTTGTCAATAAATTTTTATATTTATTCAATAAACTTGTCGTGGGTGCGCGCGCAAGTAAAAAACGCCTTACAGCTCGGCTATTACTTCAACCTCGCAAAGCACGTTACGGGGCAGCTGCTTTGCCGCCACGCAGCTTCTCGCAGGTTTGCCAGTAAAGTATCTTCCGTACACCTCGTTGAATGCAGCGAAGTCCGCCATATCGGAAAGGAAACAGGTGGTCTTTACCACCTTTTCTATGCTTGTTCCCGCCTCCGCCAGCACCGCGCAAAGATTCTTACAGACCTGCTCCGTCTGCCCTTCAATAGTTGTCGCCTCAACCGCTCCGCTTGTGGGATCTATTGCTATCTGTCCGGATGTAAATACAAATCCGCCAACCTTAACCGCCTGAGAATAAGGACCTATCGCATCAGGCGCATTTTTCGTGTATACCTTTTCCATAAAATCGTTCTCCTTTATACTAATTTGAAGCCCGCATCAGTAAGGGCTTGAGTTATTTCGTGTATATGCTCGTGATTTCTCGTTTCCAGCACGATCCTTAAATAACAGCCATTTATATCCATCGTTTCGCTTGCTCTCTCATGGTGGATAGAGATAACGTTTGCGCTAAGACGCGCGATTATCTCGGAAACGCCCAGAAGCTGACCCGGCTTATCGAGAAGCTCAATGCACAAGGTGTGATTTCTTCCGCTCATCAGAAGGCCTCTCTTTATCACCCTTGAAAGTATTGTAACGTCTATGTTTCCCCCCGAAACAACGGCAACTACCTTTTGGTTTTTTACGGGGATTTTATCAAACATTACCGCCGCCACGGAAACGGCACCCGCGCCCTCGGCAATGAGCTT
>JAFQLG010000067.1 GCA_017414605.1 Clostridia bacterium | reverse complement strand
GTCAGCCGCGTAGTATCGGACGTTGACCAGTTCTGTGACGGTCTGCTTATGGGCTTTTCCCGTTTCTTTGTGGGAATATTGACCATAGTCGGAACGCTTGCGCTGATGCTGTGGCTCAATCCCATAATCGCCGCAGTTGTCGTTGTGGCAACTCCGCTTTCCTTGTTCGTTGCATCATTTATTGCAAAAAGCACCCATAAGCTCTTCAAAAGGCAGGCTGAGGTGCGCGCAGAGCAGACCTCGCTTATAGACGAGATGCTGGGCGAAAACAAAACCGTTGCCGCATTTTCACATGAGGACGAGGCGATAGCCGAGTTTTCCGAGGTCAACGAGAGATACCGCAAATGCTCCGAGAAAGCGATATTCTATTCCTCGCTCGTCAATCCATGCACGAGATTTGTAAACAACCTCGTTTATGCAGGCGTTGCCCTGGCGGGAGCGCTTATATGCATTTCCTCGGGCGGTGCTATGCTTACTGTCGGAGCGCTGACCACTCTGCTCAATTATGCAAATCAATATACCAAGCCCTTTAACGAGATCTCCGGCGTTATAGCCGAGCTACAGAATGCTTTGGCATGCGCCGCGCGCGTTTTTGAGCTTATTGAAGCCGAGCCCGAAATACCCGAGGCCCATAATGCCCACGTTTTGTGTGAGCAGGATACGGATGGCAGAGTGAGTATTGAGGACGTTGAATTTTCCTATTCTCCTGACCGTGAGCTGATAAAGGACTTTAACCTCTCCATAGAGCAGGGGCAGAGAGTTGCGATAGTTGGACCCACGGGCTGCGGAAAGACCACGCTTATAAACCTTTTGATGCGGTTTTATGACGTTGATAGCGGCAGCATCCGCATAGGCGACTACGATATAAAGGACGTCACCCGCGCCTCGTTGCGCTCGTCTTACGGTATGGTGCTGCAGGAAACCTGGCTCAAAGAGGGAACTATACGCGAAAATATCGCTTTTGGCAAGCCCGATGCCACGGACGAGGAGATAACCGCTGCGGCAAAGGGAGCGCACGCGCATAGCTTTATCCGCCAGCTGCCGCAGGGATATGACACCGTTATCGGCGAGGACGGCGGAGCGCTCTCGCAGGGACAAAAGCAGCTTTTGTGCATAGCGCGCGTTCTGCTTTGCCTGCCGCCAATGCTTATTCTTGACGAGGCGACCTCGTCTATCGATACCCGAACCGAAATGAAGATACAAAATGCTTTTGCCTTTATGATGAAGGGCAGAACGTCATTTATCGTGGCGCACAGACTGTCAACCATAAAGGAGGCGGACGTTATTCTGGTCATGAATAACGGGCGCATCATTGAAAAGGGCAACCACGAAACGCTCTTAAAGCTGGGCGGATTTTATTACAATATGTGGAACAGTCAATTTGAGTCATAACGCTTGACAAATAAGGAAAATCGTGTATAATTAAGGTAAGTGTCGGCAGCAAGCCGAAGCTTACTAAAATTCATAATGTTAGCAAAGAAAGGGAAAAACACTATGAACAATGCAAACGGAAGCGCAACCGCCAAAAAAAATGCGGGAGCTAAGTGGAACGTGGAAAAAGCCGGCTTTGATGCATCCTCGGCAAAGGCAATAAGCGCCGCGCAGCTTTTGGCTGACATGGCGGAGGGTAAGCTCCAAGCGGGCGAGGCATATAAGGTTTGCGAGCCCGTTGTGCTCGCGAGCGGTGTTGATTATCGTGCAAACGGTGCAGTGATATTTGCCGAGAGGGGACTTACGGTTGACGGTGCGGAGAGTGTTGCACTCCGCGATGCTATTATCGTAGCAAACGGTGCGGCTATCAAGGGTTGCGGAAAAGACTTAACCGTTTATGCCTGCTATCTTGGCGGCGGCGTTGAGCTTTGCGGCGAGGACGTAACGGTTCAGGGCTGTATCGTTGAGGGTAGCGTTACAGTCAAGGGCGAGAGCTGCATCGTAAGAGAGAATACCGTAAGTGCAGGCATCTGTGTCGGCGCAGGCTCTGTAAACACGCTCGTTGCACTTAACAAGGTGAAGAGTGTTGAGATATGCGGCTGCTTTAACACCTCCGTTGTGCTCAACAGCGCTTGCTGCATCAGCGGAAAGGGCAACACAAACCTCTATGTGGTTGATAACGTGGCACAAAGCATTGATATTTCAGATAATAATTATCTCATTGCAAACGGAAACGGATACTCAGAGTTTAAGGCAGAGAATAATGAAAACGTAAACGGTGACGACGTTACCGACGTTGACGCACGCGTTGAATACGGCGCAAACGAGGAGCTTTTGCCTCATACCAACAAGGACCTCTTTGTCGGCATGAAGAGAAAGAAATTCATAACCGACCCCTCTCTTGAAGAAAAGAAGGCTTTCAGCGCATATATGAGAACATGCGCGCCTATGGGTAAGTTTGTTATCATTCCTCCCGGAGCATATGCCGTTGAGGGCGAGGTATACATTGACGGCGCTTATAACGATACCACCATATATGCATACGGTGTTTATTCCGAGTGCTGCTATACCGACCACAAGATGTATAAAGGTCTTTTCCTTTATCACATTTTCAAGGTGCACGACTTCAGAGTTTACGGTCTTACCATCGGTCGCGCACTTCCCAGCTGCGGACAGGTAAGAATAGTTGATACCTTTATTGAGGCGGACGGTGTAAGATATGAAAGCGAGGCCGACGTTCCCGAGGGTGCAACGCCCGAATATAAGCTCACCGCATATTCCGAGGCAGGCTTTGACGACGGATTTACCCAGACCAACCCCGAGATATTCCACACCTGGTGGCCCGAGACCTTCCTTTATGACGAGAAAACGGGCGAGCATAAGATGTATCCCGAGGAGAATCCCGATGCGTTCCATAAGTGCGTTCGCAACGTGGACGAAAACGGCAACTCTGACGGTTCTATGACCATAACCCTGCTTGACAAGGTTGCTCCCACGCTTTCCTGGAAGGCAAAGGACATCTATGATAGAATAAAGCCCGGAACTGTTATGACCTGCCGATTCTCCAACGGTAGATATCACGTTTATATCCTGTACTCAACCAATATCCTTTTCCGTGACGTAGTTCTTTACGGTTATGCGGGCGGTATGGCAAACGTTGCTATGGGTACGGATGAAGTGTATTTTGAGAGATTCCATGATACTCCTCAGGGCAACTCTCTTATTGACAGGGAGACATACGAAAGATATCTCGCTATACAGAAAAAGTACGGCGTTGATATGGAAGTGTTTGAGGACAAGGCATGGGACGGAACGGTCAGATACCGCGGACCTAAGGGTCGCTCCTCTAGCGTTGATGCATTCCACATTACCCATACCAAAACCGGTTATAACGTTATATCCTCCTTGCTTGAAGGTATGGTTGACGACGGATCTAACCAAAAGGGTAACAGCTCGCGTCTGCACGCTATTAAGGATAACGGCGACGGAACTACTACCATTCAGTACAAGCCCACTATGTTCTCGGCGAGATGGTGCGCTATGAGGCGTCCCGATGCCGCCCCCGGCCTTGAGCTTTCCTTTGTTAACTGCAGAAACTTTGCAAAGGGCGATATCGTGTTTATTTACGCTCCCTCCGGTCAGGTAGTGTGCGAAACTCCCGCATTAACCGATTTCCAGCCCGTTGGCAAGTATCTTAACGTTTTCGTGGACGCAAGCAAGGAATGTGACGTGTATGAAACCACCGTTGCTACGAAGGACGTTAATTTTGACGCGCTTTATAATCCCTTAACGGGTATTCCTTACGACATCTCCAGTAATGACGTTGGTTGGGTAGATAACGGCTGGACAAAATATGACGACAGCCAGAGAATAACAGTCGACAACCTCTCTTGGAACGCTTGTAACTACACTATGGATAACGTAATGGTGCATTGCGGCCATACTCGCGGATATCTTATAAAGTCCGCGGACGTAACCGTTAAGCATTGTACCTTCAGAAATATATCCTATGCGGGTCTGCTCATCAAGCCCGAGAAATCCTGGGCGGAGAGCTCAATTTCCCGTCGCCTTATGATCACGAATAACCTGTTCGACAACACGGGATATATGTCAAACTTCGTTCTCCATAGAGAGTTCGCTTGTATCACCATCGTAAGCACCAGTAAGATAGCAAACGAAAAGATGCTTCCTATGGACGATATAACCGTGACGCACTGTAAGTTTACTAACAACAAGCAGAGAAACGCGATATTCGTTAACTCAGCAAAGAACGTTAAGATCACCGACAACATTTTTGATGAAAACGTTATCGATATTCACCCCGAGGAAAAGGGCGTTGCGGCGCTTCTTGACACCTGCGCAAATATCGAGCTTTCGGGCAATACCTACAATTATGCTCACTATAACGGTGACATCAGAAACGTCGTTAAGGGTAAGAACTTTGTAAACGTATACGGAATCGATGCCGTTGACGAGAACGGCAATCACCTTATTCCCGACAACGTGGACTGATAAAAAAGATAAACCGCAGTTGGTCTTCCAGCTGCGGTTTTTATATAAAATGAAAAGGGAAGACCTGCGTCTTCCCTTATTTTTATTCGTCAAACATATCGAGCTGCTCGGCGCTATTGATCTGTCGGGGCTTCATGCCCAGATGCTCGTAAGCAAGACGC
>JAFQLG010000066.1 GCA_017414605.1 Clostridia bacterium | reverse complement strand
TTAAGCCCCGTCTTTGCAGATACGGCAGGGCAATTTTCCGCAGGTATACCTATAATGTCCTCGATCTCGCCTCTTACCCTATCCACCTGCGCACTGGGCAGATCGATCTTGTTTATAACGGGAATTATCTCAAGCCCCGCATCAACTGCAAGATACGCGTTTGCCAGCGTTTGTGCCTCTATTCCCTGCGTTGCATCAACTACCAGCAGCGCTCCGTCACAAGCGTTGAGTGAGCGCGATACCTCGTAGTTAAAGTCCACGTGTCCGGGGGTGTCTATGAGATTGAATACGTACTTTTCGCCGTCAGGCGCTACGTAATCAAGCTTTACGGCTCTTGCTTTTATAGTTATTCCTCTTTCGCGCTCCAGATCCATATTGTCGAGGATCTGCTCCTCCATCTCGCGCTTGGATACAGCCTGAGTGCTTTCAAGTATCCTATCGGCGAGGGTGGACTTGCCATGGTCAATATGAGCTATGATAGAGAAATTTCTGATTTTTTTCATTCTTTCGCTTTGCGTCATCGGTTTATCCTTTCATAAAAAGAAACCATATTACTTCAATTATATATTTTATCATATTTTCCTCATTTGCACAATAGCTTTTTCGATTTTTTTATTTTCGACAGCGCTCTCACAAATTCGCACCGCAGGCATAATATATTAGTGAGAACGACAATTCTCAACAAAATACGTATTAATTTTAACGGAGGTAACTCAAATGACAAACAACTGCCTTTGCGGTCTTTTTGAAAACGAGTGGATCTGGATCCTTCTCATCGCTCTCCTTGTGATCAGCTGCTGCTGCCATTGAGTATAGGCGCCGCGGATACTCCACAAACTAAACGCGACCCCTTCTCTCGAGGGGGTCGCCTCTCTTTTATTCAAGCGTCAGATAATCGCTGTTAAGAAATGCATGAGCCGTAAGCATAGAGTCGGCAGGTATTTCCCTTTTGGCTCCGCAGCTCTTGCAGCTGACTATAATAGAGCCATCCGTTATCTCTATCTCATATTCGCTATCCTCGCGTTCAAGTTCGCCATCCGGCAAAGGCTCGCGTCCCTCGGGAAAGCATTTGCAATATATCTTGCCCTCGGCATCCAGCTCACGAACGATATATGATACAACGTCCATTACCTGCGGATCGGGAAGATCCTGCTCGTCGCCGTGCAGTCTTTCAAAGCCGTCGATCCCGTTTTGCTCCAGCATGTCAAGCAGCTCAAGCTCGGTTCTGGCGAGCTCGGCTTTAACGTTGTTAGCCTCACCCACAAAGCCTATATTTATATCGGAATAGGGACAGGGCAAAAGAAAGATATCCTTTGAAAAGAAAAGCTTTTCGCTAACGTTAAAAGTATGGGGCTTGTTGCAGAAAATACAGGGGACGGAAAGACGCATCTGTTCCTCGCTTCTGCGATAAACAATGTCCATATGGCTCTTGCCGCACGTGCATTTGAGCTTTATCATATCCGCTTTTAGTGAGAAAAGTCCCACAACGCTCATTACTCCCGCGCCACACTCGGGACAGCGGTAAGCCACTGTTGTCTGTTTTGATTCGATCACCATAAATGCTCCCTTTTGAATGATTGATTCGGACAGTCGTTATTAAACGCCTATTTATTGTTCTCTATATGATATGCCGTTTATTCATACATTGTTTTGGGGCACCTCAAGCTTATTGAGATGCCCCGTTAAATCTTAGTACAAAACTATAGTATTGATGCTGTCGAGAGCGTTCTTATTGTATTCAATATTCTTGAATCCGGAATCATTCTCGTACCAGTCGTCAAATCTCTCGTTGAGCAATCCGTTGTATCCGTTAACGTACCACTCTTCCTTATCTCTGCTCTCGAAGAATATAGCAACGTAGTAGGTCTTCTTTTCCTTGTTTTCCTCGATCTCAACTGCGAATATCTCGGAAATGTCGCCGTTACGAAGCTCGGTGTCAAGCCAAGCATCCGCATCGTTCTTCTTACCAAAGTAGGTGTTCTTGAAGTAATCCTTTGCTACCTTTTCAAGCTTGTTGTAAACAAATACAGGCTCCTTTACATCCTTATCGGAGTGGTCATGGCCCTCATGCTGCTTCTCATAGAACTTTTCCGCCTCCTCAACGAAGATGCTCATGCTCTGCTCGTCAAGCTCTTTGAACTGATCCAGGAATGCCTTGACCATTTCCTTATCGTCGCCAATGAGGAATGCATAGTTATTGGTGAGGTCGGTGTCGAGGTGCATGCCCTCGGTTACAACGTATGCTATTACGGTATAGGTCTTAAACTTGAGTGTTTCCTTCTTGGTCTCACTCTCGCTCTCACTCTCGTCATCGGTATCCTTTTCGGTTGTGGAAGGCTTGGAGGGCTTAACGGTCTCTTCACCGGTCTCCTCAAAGATCTTGCCATCACCCTCGGTTGCTCCCTCTATGAAGAGCCAATTTTCGAGGCTGTCACCCGTTCCCGTTTCGGTTTCGTAGTAAATGGTATCGCGGTATTCGTCCGCCTGCTCTTCCAAAGATTTTGTTTCGGTTTCGGTTTCAGTTTCGGTTTCAGTTTCGGTTACAGTACCTGTTTCCGGCTTTGTCTCGGTCTTCTTGTTCGCAAGCTCGTATTCCTTTACAAGCTTGAGGAAGTTTTCAACGTTACCTGCAGCTGCGATCTTTTCTGCCTCTGCCTTTGCCTTTGCAACCTCGCTGTCAAAATCCGCATCGGTCTTGCCCTGTGCAGTTACCTTTATCTTATAGGAAAGAACCTCTGCAGAGTAGAAATCGCCCTTGTTGTTCTCAACGAAATCGGACACAGGCTTCTTGCCCTCGCCCTCTTCCTTCTCAATCTCCTTTTCAAGGAGGTCATACTTATACTCGCTGTACTTTGATGCAAGCTTGATCATTCTGTAGCAGCGGCGAACGTCATCCTCGTTAACTCCGCGGCCAAACCAATCGCTAAGAGAAGCACCGGACTCCTTAACGGAATCCATAATTGCCTTTACGTTCTCCTCAACGTCCTCAAGGTCCTCAGCATCCAGCTTGATGCCTGCCTTGTTTGCCGCATCGCAGAAGGTTACGTACATCTCAACGTTCTCCTGAACCTTCTCAAGGAAGTAATCATACCAGGTTCCCTTATAAGTTTCACCGAGTATGTAGGTCTCGAGTCCGGTATTGGGGAACTGCTGCAGCTTGAGGCTTGTAGTAAAGCTCAAGTTGAGATATCCCATATATCCGCCGTAATTGTTGTACCACGACATAAGATAGTCGTTGTAGAAGAAGCTCATCATTGCCGCATCCACTACTACCTCGTCAAGCCATATAGCATTAGTTGCGCGAATGAATACGCCCGTTTCGGTCAGCACGTTAAGCACGAGTACTGCCGCGATAAGCACTGCAAATGCAATGCAGGCAACGGCAACTGCCTTGCCGCTGTTCTTTTTTGTGTTTCTGTTCTTTGCTTCAGCCTGGTTGACACCTGCGTTTGCAAGTCTCTTCTGGCTATTTCTGCTTCCTTTTCCCATCAGGGTTTACCGCCTTTTTTATAATTTATACTATTTATCTTTTACCCGCCGATATGGCGAACTGATATAAACACTCTTAATATTATAATAGCTGCGAGTGATATAATGTTGAATAGATTATGAACACTATGAAAATTTTTCAAAAACCGACAAGACTTTATACGTTCATTATCATAGGAATTATCATTGGCTTGCGGCGCGTTTTGCCCGATATGAACTTTGCGAGGTCTTCCCTCACTCTGCCCTTTATCTGATACCAATCCGATCTATGACGAGAGGAAAGGCACGCGTTCATAGAAGAAACGACCACCTGCCGCATCTCCTCCATAAGCTCCTCGGAATCCCTGACGTAAACGAATCCGCGGGATACTATATCAGGGCCCGACAGTATATATCCGCCCTCCGAGCTGACAGTTGCCGTTACCACTATAAGTCCATCCTGCGACAAGAGCAATCTGTCGCGCAGAACGATGTTTCCAACGTCGCCAACTCCGTAACCGTCCACAAGCACACGGCCTGCATTTACAGTTCCGCTTATTCTAGCACCCTTTTTGTCTATTTCAAGCACGTTGCCTATATCGGAAACGAAAATGTCGCGCGACTCAATACCCATCTGCATAGCCAGCTCTCTGTTTGCAGCCAAATGCTTGTACTCTCCATGCACGGGCATAAAGTAGCGGGGGCGAGTAAGCGCCATAAGCAGCTTTATCTCCTCCTGACATGCGTGTCCCGAAACGTGGACCTCAACGCTGGCATCATGTATCACCTCAACGCCTATCTTACAAAGCTCGTTGATTATTCTACCAACCAGCTTTTCATTTCCGGGAATCGCGCTTGAGGATATGACCACCACGTCGGTCCCGTCCAGCCTTACGTCACGATGCTCGCCAAAAGCCATACGGTAAAGCGCACTCATAGGCTCGCCCTGGCTTCCCGTGGTTATAAGCGTTATCTGCTCGGGATTATACCTCGGCATCTCCGTTATGTCGATAAGCATGCCCTCAGGCACGTTCATATAGCCCAGCTCAACCGCCGCAGAAACGATATTGAGCATACTTCTGCCCGTTATCGCAACCTTTCTGCCATGGCGCGCGGAGGTATCGATTATCTGCTGAACTCTATGCACGTTTGAAGAAAACGTAGCAATAACTATTCTCTGCTCACTATGAGTATTGAAGATATACTCAAGTGATGCGCCTACCTTGCGTTCCGAGGGGGTGTGTCCGGGTCTTTCCGCATTTGTAGACTCGCACATGAGCAAAAGCACGCCCTCGCGCCCCAGCTCGCCAAAACGGGTTATGTCCATTATCTCGCCGTCGATCGGAGTCAAATCAAGCTTGAAGTCGCCCGAGTGAACTATAGTGCCAAGCGGCGTTGTGATGGCCAGCGCGCAGGCATCCGCTATCGAATGGTTAACGTGAATGAACTCAACGTTCATTCCGCCAAGCTTAATTACGTCTCCCGCTCTTACAACGTTGAGCTTGGGCTCTGAGGGCAGCTTGACCTCCTTGAGTTTGTTTCTTACAATACCCAAAGTCAGCTTCGTGCCGTAAATTTCGGGATTTATATTGCGCAAAACGTAAGGGATAGCGCCGATATGGTCCTCGTGTCCGTGGGTCAGCACAAGGCCGCGAACGCGGTCCGCATTAGCCTCAAGATAGGTAACGTCGGGAATGACCAGATCAACGCCGGGCATCTCGTCATCGGGAAAGGACAGACCGCAATCGATAACGATTATGTCGTTACCGCATTCGATGGCCGTCATATTCTTGCCTATCTCGCGCAGTCCGCCAAGCGGAATTATGCGCAAAGTGGCATCCGGATCCTTTACGACTTTTGCCGCCGCCCTCTTTTTCGCCGTTTCACCAACGGTTCTTTTGGCGTTGGACGCCTTTGCCTCTGCTGCGGGCGTTGTAACGGCGCTCTTTTTTGCCGTGCTCTTTTTTTGCGCCGTTGCCGCTTTGACCGTCTTTGCGGCAGCAGCCTTTTTGGGTGCGGGCTTTGCCGAATACTCGCTTCTATGGCTTAAGTCCTTTGTCAGAATGTCTTCTGCCCTGCTCTCCAGCCTTTGCGCTATGGTTTTTTTGTTTTTATGGTTGTTCTTTTTTTGCATTGCCGGCAGCTTTGATATATCGTTCAGCCTATCTGCCGCAAGGCTATTGCTTTTTTTATTTGCCATAAGATTCCTTTCTCTGCGGCACGTCAAAAATTCCACAACCCAATAAAGCCCCCCGAAAATCTCCGCCTTCGTTCCGCAGATATTTCAGGACGCGCCAAAATCAAAACGTGCCGTTTGCTATTTTGTTAGTTTATGTCAATGAGAGTCATTCTCTCATAAAAGTTCAATTTTGCACCGCTATTATACACTATTTTTTGGGGTTTGTCAATAGGCGAGCCTGCCCAAACCCGATCGGACTATCTCATAAAGCACAAAACCGCGGCGATCACGGCGCCTAGTGTTCCGCCCGCCGCAAAAGATCCGAGAGAATAAAGCCAGAGCCTTATCTCCTCTCTTTTCGCTCCGCGCTTGCCAACGCCGCAGCTCTCAACTATTCTGTTAGCCTCCGAAAGCATATCCAGTCTCTCCCCCCTGGCGTTTGCCCTGACCACAAAATAAGCCTCCTCAAAAACCGCGCTGTCCTGCGTTTTTACAACTATCATCTGTTTTTGCGCTCCTCTGACCATAAGTATATCTCCTTTTTTATATTCTCTTTATTTTTTGCCTTAATATGTCAAGCTTAAACAAAAGAGAGCCGTTTATAATAAAAAATGAACGCAGCCGACAAGTCTGCGACGGGATTCGACACTCTCCGCCAGAGCTCGACATATAATTATGTTTTATTTGTAAACAATACATAAATTTCCATTTTTGGTGTTGACATACCATTTTTATGGTGATAAAATATAGAAAAATAAGTCGGCAATTGTTTTTTTGCCGCGAAAAACAGTACAAATCAAACTTGATATAAAAAGGAGAAATGAAAATGAAATCAACAGGCGTAGTAAGAAAGGTTGACGAGCTTGGAAGAATAGTTCTTCCCATAAGCATCCGTCAGATAATGGACATCAACGAAAAGGACTCTCTTGAAATATTTACGGACGAAAACAAGATCATTCTGCAAAAATATCAGCCCTCCTGCATATTCTGCAATAATGCGGACGACATCGTTTTCTTTAACGGCAAGCGAGTTTGCGAGGACTGCCTTAAAAAGATAAAGGAAACGCTCTGACATCCAGCAAAACACGGAGGATCACCAAATGAACTGCACTCAGCTTAAAAATTACATTTCGGGCGGCAAGCTTGATCAAAAGCTCATCTCGCTTTACGGCAAGGAGAATCTCGCCGCGGCAAAGGAAAGATACCTCGAGGCTATCAATAGCTTTGAGGGCAAGTTTGGCGAGCGCGAGGCAAGCATCTTCACCGTTGCAGGAAGAAGTGAGCTTTCGGGCAACCATACCGACCACAACCGAGGCTGCGTTGTTGCGGCTTCCATCAGCCTCGACATGATAGCTGTCGCCTCCCCCACCGACAACGGCGTTATCACCGTTTGCAGCGAGGGATTTGGAACAGACTGCGTAAATATTGAAGAATACACCGCACCCACAGAGCAAAAATTCGGCACCTCCGAATCCATCATCGCAGGTATGTGCGCAGGACTAAAAATGAACGGACACAAGGTTGGCGGCTTTGTAGCTTATTGCACCTCCAATGTTCTTAAGGGATCGGGCATGTCCTCCTCTGCGGCGTTTGAGGATATGATAGGAACGATAGAGAGCCATCTTTACAACGGCGGCGAGGTTGACAACGTTGAGATAGCAAAGCTTGCGCAGTATGCCGAGAACAAGTTCTTCGGCAAGCCCTGCGGACTTATGGACCAGGTGGCATGCGCCTATGGCGGCATAGTTGCCATTGATTTCGCAGACACCGTAAATCCTAAGATCACTCCCGTTCCTTTTGACTTTACCGCAGCAGGCTACAACCTCTGCATAATAAGCACGGGTGGAAACCACGCTGACCTTACAGACGATTATGCTTCTATTCCCTACGAGATGAAGGCGGTTGCGGCACAGCTTGGCGCATCGGTGCTTCGCGAGGTAGAAGAAAGCGACGTTATCGCGGCTATCCCCGCGCTGCGCGAAAAGCTGGGCGACAGAGCAATTTTGCGCGCGATCCACTTTATTGATGAAAACAAGCGCGTTGCGGCGCAATCCGCGGCACTTCTTGAGGGCGACGTTGAAACCTTCTTCCAAAACGTTCGCGCATCGGGACGCTCGTCCTTCTGCTACCTTCAGAACGTATACACAACCAAAAACGTATCCGAGCAGGGTCTGTCCTTGGCTCTTTGCCTTGCGGAAAAGCTGCTTGACCACAAGGCTGAAGCCTGGAGAGTACACGGCGGCGGCTTTGCGGGAACGATACAGGCTTTCGTCAAAAACGAAAACGTTGCGGCATTCAAGTCTGCAATGGACGCCGTTTTCGGTGAGGGCGCATGCATGGTGCTCAACATCCGCCCCGTTGGTGCGGCTTTAGTTGTCAGATAAGATGAAGGATAAAAAAGATAAAAAAGGCATTCAGGATAATGGCTCGCAGCTATCTCCCAAAACGCGCCGG
>JAFQLG010000065.1 GCA_017414605.1 Clostridia bacterium | reverse complement strand
TTCCGCTTTTTTGCCTTATTGACAAATTTCGCAAAATGCGGTATAATGTATCTACAAGATTATCTTTTGAGAGGAGAACGGTATGGCAAAGAAAATGAAAAAGAACACCAAGAACGTACTTAAGATATTGATCAGTATAATTTATATCATCTGGGGTATATATTCGCCCATTCAGGCATTTCAGGCGGTAGTAGCGCTGGACGTTGGCGCAATGATATCTGCGGGAGTTGGAATTTTGACACTGCTTGCAGGTATATTCGGTCTTTTTGGAATGAAAAAGGAAAAATGCAGAATATTCGGCATCATAATTTGCGTATTTTCTTTGATAGGTGTGGTTGCGGCACTTCCCGCGATCAACGTTACGTCACTGATCACCGCACTGTTGGCTTGGCTTTTTATCGTTTGCATTTCTTAAAAAACAATTAAACGGAGCGCTCATGCGCTCCGTTTTTTTAAGTATTACTTTTTCAAGCCGCCAGCCTCATAAATTTTCATAACGAGGCGATGCGTCCTCAGCGCTTCTTCTCCGTCTATCTCAAGCGGCTCAAGCCCAAGGCAAGCATTATAGAATTGCTCTATCTGGCGAATGTGCTGTACCCCCCAATAAACCTTGCCGCCGGGATACTGCATAGGCTGTTTGTCGGGATGCGACTCTTCAACCGAGCCGTCTTTATATCGAATAACGGCGTTGTCATAGTCCAGAATTGCTTTTCCGTTTTCACAGTGCAGTCTTATCTCGATAGGCTCGTCACAGCCGTAATTGTTCATAGCGTAAAAAGCGTATTTGGCGCCGTTTTTGTAAGTTACAAGGCCTTCTGCGGTGTCCTCAACCGAAATGCCCTTGTCCTCTCGCTGGCTCATAGTGCAGGAAACGCTATCAAAATCGCTGTCTATCATCCAATTGACAAGGTCGAGGGAGTGTATCGCCTGGTTAATTATAACTCCGCCGCCCTCCTTGTCCCAGGTGCCGTTCCAATCGCTGCTCGAATAATAGTCGCGCTCGCGCTTCCAGGTAAGGACTGAGCGCGCCGAGATCACTCTGCCAAGCTTGCCGCCTTGAATGGCATTCTTTACAAGTCTTGCGGAAGGATTATATCGGCATTGGAATATAACTCCGTAAAGCACGCCGTGCGCCTGTGCCTCGGCAATCGCCGCCTGGGCGGATTCGAGATCAATATCCATAGGCTTTTCGGAGAGAACGTGAACTCCGTATTTGAAGCATTCGCGCGCTATTTTCGTGTGTAGATAGTGGGGCAGGCAAAGATGAACCGCATCAAGCGATTCCTTTTCGATCATGTCCGTAAAAGATACGTAAGCATTGATGCCATATTTTTGGGCTGTCGCTTCCGAGCGGTCTTTTTTTATGTCACAGCAAGCGACCAAATCGGCTTGCTCAAGTGTGTCGGCTGAGATAAGATGCATGGGTGAAATGCGGCCGCAGCCGATAATGCCGACTCTTAATTTTTTCATAGTTTTCTCCGATCTGCAAACGTTTTTGCCTTGTATTGTCTATATTTTATCACAATTTCGAGAGATTGACAATAGATATGCAGTATTTATATTTTTTGTTTTATATATTTTGCGGCGTTATTTGCTTTTCCGTCAGTTGACATTGGCGCTCCTTTGTGGTAGAATATAAAATGAAGAAATATGTTAATTTTTTGGACGGTTGATATGAAAGAAATGATAAAAAGACCTGAACTGTTATCGCCTGCGGGCAACTTTGAAAAGCTCAAAGCGGCATTGCTTTATGGCGCCGATGCCGTATATCTCGCAGGGCAGAGCTTTGGAATGCGCTCCGCGGCGGACAATTTTACGGTTGAGGAGCTTTACGAGGCGGCAAAATACACCCATGAGCGCGGCAAAAAGCTTTATTTGACGTTAAATACCATGCCGCACGGCGACGAATACGAGGAGCTTCGCCGATTCCTTTCAGACATAAGGGAAGCTGGAATAGATGCTTTTATCATCGCGGATCTTGGCGTTATGGCAACGGTGCGCGAGATAATTCCGGGAGCGGAAATACACGTTTCAACGCAGGCGAGCATAGTTTCGCCCGAGGCGGCTCTGGCTTACGCGGCGCTCGGCGCAAAAAGGCTTGTGTTGGCGCGCGAGCTTTCCTTTACCGAGATCAAGGCGATACGCGAAAGGCTGCCTGACGACGTTGAACTTGAGGCGTTTATACACGGCGCTATGTGCGTGTCATACAGCGGAAGATGCATGCTCTCCAATATGATGACGGGCAGGGATGCCAACCGCGGCAGATGCGCGCAGCCTTGCCGCTGGAACTACATAATCTATGAGGAAAAGCGCCCCGATCTGCCTATTCCGATAGAGCAGACCGAGCTTGGCACATTTATTATGTCCTCAAAGGATATGTGCACGATAGAGCACGTGCCCCAGCTTATCCGCAGCGGAATAAACTCCTTTAAGATAGAGGGAAGAATGAAGAGCGCATATTACACGGCGGTTGTAACCAACGTGTACAGAATGGCGATTGACGCTTATCTTGCCGACCCCGAGGGATATGAGTATGACCCCATGTGGCTGCGCGAGCTTGAATGCGTTTCGCACAGAGAGTATTGCACGGGCTATTATCTCGATAAGCCCATAGAAAACGCGCAACTCGGCACGCAAACGGGATATATTCGCGACAAGGCGTATTTTGCAACGGCTACCGAATATAATGATGACGAGGCGCAAGCTATTGCGGCTGCAGGAGTTGCACTTGAAACCGAAAATGGCAGGCTATATCGCTTTGTTCAAAGAAACAAGGTCAAGATAGGTGACCATGCCGAGATGATCTCTCCCTCCAGGATAGGCGTGGCTTTTGAGATGAGCGAAATATATCTTGCAAACGGAGAGGCGGCGGAATCGGCGCCGCATCCTTCAATGATCTTTTGGTGCAGAGTTCCTTTCGAGGTAAAAGAGGGCGATATAATGAGAGGCGCAGAATGACGTTCGCCCAATAAACGTCGCAATACGGCGTTGCTTGTTTCTCGAATTTAACTGATTTTTAAGGAGAACTTATGACAGAATTTATAGAAATTATCAAAGCTATAATCTTTGGCGTAGTCGAGGGAATAACCGAGTGGCTGCCCGTCAGTTCAACGGGACATCTTATTCTGCTGGACGAATTCTTGAAGCTCAACGTGGGCGGCGAGCTGGGTCCCGTCTTTGCCGAGGAATATATGAGCATGTTTGAGGTGGTAATTCAACTTGGCGCGATACTTGCCGTTGTGGTAATGTTTTTCTCCAAGCTCAATCCCTTTGCACCCTCAAAGAGTGCGGCAGAGAAAAAGAGCACGTGGACACTTTGGTTAAAGGTTGTTATTGCAAGCGTTCCCGCGGCACTTATCGGCATAGTTGGCGACAAGATACTTGAAAAGATAACGGGAAAGGACATTGACGGTTGGATATACAATTGGATAACCGTTGCCATAACTCTTATTGTGTATGGCGTTTTGTTCATAGTGGTTGAAAAGTGGCAGTCAAGCAAGCCTATAAAGGTGGACAGCGTGGACGATATTTCATATTCGCAGGCGCTTGCGGTGGGCTGTTTCCAAACGCTTTCAATAATCCCCGGAACCTCGCGCTCGGGCTCAACGATACTTGGCGCAAGAACGCTGGGTATATCGCGACCTGCGGCGGCGGAATTCTCATTCTTTATGGGTATTCCCGCAATGGTGGGAGCATCGCTTCTCAAGGGATACGGATTTTTTGATTACGTTGCGGAGGGCGGCGTGGACGTTCCCGCGCTTGCCTGGATAGTGCTTTTGGTTGCAAGCGTTGTGGCATTTGCCGTTTCCATGGTGTGCATCAAATTCTTGATGGAATTTGTCAAAAAGCACAGCTTTGCGCCCTTTGGCGTGTACCGCATAATTCTCGGCGCGCTTGTCATTATGTTTTTCGCTTTTGCGGTATAAGGACTGAACTATGGAAAAGCTAAAGATCGCACTCCCTATTATAGTGGAGGGTAAATACGACAAGATAAAAATTGATTCTATTGCAGATGCAACCGTTATCCAAACGGATGGCTTTGGAATATTCAAGAGCCATGAGCGCCTGGCGCTTATCCGCAGTCTTGCAGAGAAGAGCCAAATAATCGTGTTGACCGATTCTGACGGTGCGGGCAAGGTCATTCGTTCGCACATAACGGGTACAATACCCAAGGACAGAATGATACAGCTTTACGTTCCGCAAGTCACGGGCAAGGAAAGGCGCAAGGCGGTACCCTCAAAGGAGGGCTATCTTGGTGTTGAGGGCACGGACGCGGACGTTCTGCGCCGCCTGCTTGAGCCCTTTTCAACGGACGGAGGGTGTGCGGCGAGAGGTCAGGAGATAACCAAGCTTGATATGTTTGAGGCGGGACTTTCGGGTGGCAAGGACAGTGCCGCGCGCCGCGATGCGCTTGCCGAAAGGCTTGGATTGCCCAAGGGAATGACCGCCAATGCGCTCCTTGCGGCACTCAACGTGCTTATTGGCCGTGAAGAGTTTTTGAGGCTTACAAATAAAGAAAAATAACAAAAAACGACGGAGTCTTCAAGGTGGAAGATTCCGTCGCTTTTTTATTTTGTCGCTATGTCAAGCAAAAGCTCGGTGAGATGTCTGTGGTCGCGTGCTACGTAGGTGGGATCGGGTATTTCGATGTCGTAGCTGCCCGATTGCTCGGTGTGGATATATACCGTTTTGAGCCCTGCACCCGTGGCTCCGAGAACGTCGTCGCGCATATCATTTCCAACGTATATGCAGTCGTTTGCGGAAAGGGAAAAACGGGAAAGAGCAAGGTTGAAAATTGCTTTGGCAGGCTTTTTAACACCGGCGTCAGAGGAAATGACAATGCCGTCAAAATGCGGCAAAAGCTCAAGCAGTTCAAGCTCGGGCATAGTAAAGCAGGACTGCGCGTTTGACAAAAGATAAACACCTGCGCCCGCCTTGTGAAGTGCCGTGAGCATTTCGCGCGCACCGTCAAAAAGCCTTAGCTTTTGCGTTGACGCGCGTCTGAATTGCCAAGCCAGCTCTGCGGCATTTGCCGCGTCCTTGCCGTGATTTTTAAGCAGGTCGCAAAAGACGTCGAGAAGCTGTATCTCATGCTCGGGGCTTGTTATGCGAGTGCGACAAAGAGCAGCGCATTCAAGTTGTACTTGCTGCCAAGCACTCTTGTCAAGCCCTAAAAACGTGCATGCGATCTCCCAGGGAGCGCGGTCGTTTTCGTCGGTCTTTATATCGATAAGTGTTCCGTATAGGTCGAAAAGAAAGTTCATATTATTCTCCGATTGGTTGATTTGTTGTAATTATAGCATAGGTTTGGGAGATTTGCAAGAGCGGGGCGCAAATCGAAGGCTCCCTTGTGTAAAGGGAGCTGTTGAGCGAATGCGAGACTGAGGGATTGTGAGCGTGTCCCATCCGGAATCTGAACCCTCATTTGCGCAAAATTCAATTGTAATCAAAGGGTTATGAGGCGCAAATCGAATCGCACTTCGTGCGAGCGGGTTCCGATTCATAAAGAATCGGCAAAAACAAAAAGGAGCAACTTTGTTGGGATGATCCGAGAATCTGAACCCTCACGTGCGCGGATACCTATCTTTACTGATGTTCTTTTAGCGCACGTCGAATCCCACCGCAAGCGGTGGGAACGGGTTCCGATTCATAAAGAATCGGCAAAAACAAAAAGGAGCAACTTTGTTGCTCCTTTTTGTTTTTGGTGACCCATCCGGGAATCGAACCCGAGTTTCCAGCGTGAGAGGCTAGCGTCTTAACCGCTTGACCAATGGGCCGTA
>JAFQLG010000064.1 GCA_017414605.1 Clostridia bacterium | reverse complement strand
CGGCTACGCCGCCTGCGAGCTTCGCAAGACGCTCCTGGAGCTTCTCGCGGTCGAAGTCGGAGGTGGTGTCTGCGATTGCGTTGCGGATCTGACCGATGCGTGCCTGAATTGCCGCAGTGTCGCCCGCGCCGTTAACGATAATTGTGTTTTCCTTGGTGATCTTGACCTGACGAGCCTGACCGAGCATGGGGAAGGATGCATCCTTGAGCTCAAGACCGATCTCGGAGGAAATTACCTGACCGCCCGTAAGAATTGCGATGTCGCGGAGCATTTCCTTGCGTCTGTCGCCAAAGCCGGGAGCCTTGACTGCGACGCAGGTAAAGGTGCCGCGGAGCTTATTGAGTACGAGAGTGGTGAGAGCCTCACCCTCAACGTCCTCTGCGATTATAACGAGCTTTCTGCCCGACTGAACCAGCTGTTCAAGCAGGGGAAGAATTTCGTTTATGGTTGCTATCTTTTTGTCGGTGATAAGGATGAGCGCATCGTCAATAACAGCCTCCATCTTATCGGAATCGGTTACCATATAGGGAGAGAGATATCCGCGGTCAAACTGCATACCCTCAACGACCTCGGAGTAGGTTTCTGCGCTCTTGGATTCCTCAATAGTGATAACGCCGTCCGCCGTGACCTTTTCCATAGCGTCCGCGATAAGCTCACCGATGACCTCGTCACCTGCGGAAATGGTTCCTACGCGCGCGATGTCCTCTTTGCCGTTTACCTTCTTTGCATTTGCATTGAGCGCCTCAACTGCGGCGTCAACTGCCTTTTTCATGCCCTTGCGGATAACCATGGGGTTAGCGCCTGCGGTAACGTTCTTCATGCCCTCGCGGATAAATGCCTGAGCGAGAAGGGTAGCGGTTGTAGTACCGTCACCTGCCGCATCGTTGGTCTTGGTTGCCACCTCGCGAACGAGCTGTGCGCCCATATTCTCGGCCTCGTTTTCAAGCTCGATCTCCTTGGCGATGGTAACGCCGTCATTGGTGATGAGGGGAGCGCCGTATTTCTTGTCAAGAACAACGTTTCTGCCCTTGGGGCCCATTGTGATCTTGACCGTGTTTGCAAGCTTATCAATGCCGCGAACGAGTGCATCGCGAGCTTCGATACCGTAAAGTATTTCCTTTGCCATAATAAATTACTCCTTTGTGCTTATTCAACTATTGCGAGAACGTCGTCCTCGGAGAGAATGGTGTATTCTACACCGTCAACCTTAACTGTTGTGCCGGCATACTTGCCAACGATGACCTTATCGCCGACCTTAAGCGTCATTGGAACGAGCTTGCCGTCCACAACGGCGCCTGCGCCAACCGCAACCACCTCTGCGATCTGGGGCTTTTCCTGTGCCGCCGCCGTCAAAAAAATACCGGACTGAGTCTTTTCCTCGGCCTCTACAAACTTGATAACTACTCTGTTAGACAAGGGTTTAAGTGTCATTTTGTGACCTCCTATGGTTTGTTTATGTGTAAATAGAAAATATATTAAAGTGTCTGCCCAAGCAATTTTTACACTTGGGGGCATTCTATATAATTATATAAAAATATCAGGCAAAAGTCAATACGTTAGAGGAGATTATTGTTAAATTTTTTACAAGAGAAGGGTGGTATTGGGCGCTTGGGTGCTAAAATTCTTGCCACTTCCATATTATTGTACAAGGGTACTTTTGCCCAAAATCTATATGAACGGAACGTTTGATATATGCTTGAATGGTTTTGTAATAACGTGGTCAGCGCTCTTGCGCCTATAATGCTCTTGGCGGCGGGCGTATTTTTTTGCATTTATCTAAAGTTGTTTTTCGTGCGGCATCCGATAAAAACTGTGCGGGGAATGCTCAAGCGCGAGAGCAGGGGGGGAATATCGCCCTTTCGGGCGGTGACCTTGGCTCTGGCGGGCACTTTGGGCGTTGGAAATATCGCAGGCGTTGCTTCCTCGATAGCTATTGGCGGCTATGGGTCGGTTTTTTGGATGTGGGTATCTGCGCTTGTCGCTATGGTATTAAAATATGCCGAGATCGTGCTGGCGATACGTCACCGCAGGGTTGACCGCGAGAGCGGGGAATACCATGGCGGCGCATGCTATTACATTGAGGATTGCCTCGCCGCGCGCAAAAAAGGTCTGCTTGGCAAGGTGCTTGGAGCAACATTTGCAGTGCTTTGCATAGTCAATTCGGTTACGATGGGAAGTATGATACAGTCCGGTGCGGTATCGGGGTCGTTTTCGGGTGTTTTTGGTGTTCGGGATTGGATAGTCGGTACTGCGGTTGCGCTTTTGTGTATCGTTGTTATAACGGGAAACGCGCGCTGGATAAGCGGATTTTGCGAGAAGACGGTTCCTTTGATGACGCTTTGCTACGTAGCTTTATCGGTGGCGGTGATAGCGGCGAGGTGGAAGGACGTGCCTTTGGCTATTGTTACCATATTTGAGGACGCATTCAATTTTAGCAGCGTTGCGGGAGGAGCATTCGGATTTTTGATATCAAGACAGTTGAAGGCAGGGACGATGCGCGGTCTGATGTCCAACGAGGCAGGCTGCGGAACGGCGCCGACGGCACACGCCGCATCGGACACGCAAAGCCCCGCGCGCCAAGGCTTTTGGGGAATATTTGAGGTGTTTGTTGACACCATTTTGCTCTGCACGCTGACCGCTATCGTAATAATCCTTTCGGGTGGCGAGGTGATGCAATACGCCGAGCAGCCTATGATGATGGCAATAAAGGCTTATTCGTCGGTGCTTGGCGCATGGAGCGAATACTTTATGTGTATAGCGGTTTTTCTTTTCGCCTTTGCAACTATCGTGTGCTGGGCGCATTACGGCAAGGAGAGCTTACATTATATTTCAAAAAAGCGGTGGCTTGGCGCGGTATTTGTGGTAGCGTTTGCGGTGTTTGTGTTTATTGGGGCGGTTGCCGCGCCCTCATACGTCTGGTTGCTCGCCGATCTCTCGCTCGGCATTATGACGATAATAAACCTGCCCGTTTTGTTCTTTATGCGGCGCGAGGTCAAGGAGGAAACGGAGAGGTTTTTTGACAGGCAATAAAAATGGCGGCGAGGTTCTCGCCGCCACTTGTTTTACTGATTCGCGTATTTGTTTCTTACCTTGGTTATCTCATTTTGCTGTGCCGCCTCGGCGGGATACCAGCCCATAGCGCTCATCTTGGCGTATATCTGATTCTGCAAGGAGAGTGCATCGTTAAAGCCCTGCGTAAACGCCGCATGGACTGCGGGGGTTGAGGATTCGATGGCGCCGTGCATCATAAGATCGCATTCGCCCTTTACGGCATTTAAGATACTTGTCATAATTTCCTTATCGTTCATTTTTATCCTCCCTTAACCGTTCAAAAGACCGTAAAACTTGCTAAAGCATTGGGTGTGTTTTTGCGCTATTTCGGAAACGAAGTTGCGCAGGTCCGGGCTTTGCAGCTTTGAGGAAAAGTCCTGGCAGGCCGCCTTCATATTGGTTTCGTGGCCTAAAACGTCGTCGATATAAAGCAATTCTTTGGGTGACATTTTTAATACCTTCCTTTCTTTTGTGTCATTGTGATTATTTGCGCGCGCGCCCGTGGGATATTCACGAAAAAGATTTTTTGCTTCGAAATGCCTTGATTTTAGAGCCAAACTGTGTTAGAATACATTTGTTATGACTTTTGAGGGGAGGCGATAATATGTCAAAGAGCATTCGCGGCAGCTTAACGTTGCTTCTTGTGGCAATCTTGTGGGGTTTTGCTTTTGTGGCGCAGAGTGACGCAATGAACGATATAGGCCCCTTTACCTATCAGGGTACAAGAATGCTGCTCGCCGCCGTAACGCTTATACCCGTTGCCGCAGTAGTGCATTTTGGCGGCAAGGCGAGGGATAGATCTTTACCGCGCGCATTTTTGGCCCCCGGGCTCTTGTGGCGGGCGGCGATCTCGGGTGCTATACTCTTTTTGGCCTCGGGATTTCAGCAGATAGGCATAAAGTACACCTCGGTTGGACATGCCGGCTTTTTAAGCACCGTTTATATATTCATAATACCTGTTTTGGGATTGCTTTTCGGAAAAAAAGTGGGCGCAAAGCTTTGGATATGTATGGGAGTGGCACTTGCAGGCCTTTGGCTTTTGTGTATGACGGGCGAGAGCTTCAGTATGGGCATGGGCGACGTGCTTGTGCTTGTTTCTTCCTTATTTTTTGCTTTGCATATAATGTCGCTTGACCTTTTGGCAAAGGAATATGATGGAATACAGTATTGCGCCGTTCAGATGCTTGCGGCATCAATTTTGCATATAATATGCGCATTTATTTTTGAGCAACCAAGCATTGAGGGAATATGCGCGGCAACTATCCCGATCGCATACTCGGGATTTATTTCAGGCGGCATAGCCTACACATTGCAGATAGTTGGGCAAAAACATACGCATCCAACGGTTGCATCAATAATAATGAGTCTTGAAGGTGTTTTTGCCGCTGTCGGAGGAGCGCTTATTCTGCACGAGGCACTCTCACCTGCAGAGCTTATAGGCTGTATATTGATGTTCTCGGCAACGGTGATGTCGCAGATAGAGTTCAAAAAACGCATATAGAGGAATAAGCACTTGCAGGCATTGCAAGTGCTTTTAGTTTTGCGCCAATTGCATTGACAAACGTGTACTTGTTTGGTATAATAAAAACAGCAATGAAAAGGAGGTAAGAGCTATGAAAAAAAGCGTTAAGAAATTGACGATCCTGTGTGCGGCCGTGGCTTTGTGTATTATGGCTCTTGCCTTGATAAAATTTATCGTTTCAGGCTTTGGAACTGTGGGGCTTGAATTCAAGTCAAACGGTGACGGAACTTGTTACGTAAGCGGAGTAGGTAAGGCGGAGGATGAGGATATAGTCATTCCGCTTATCTCTCCTTATGGAGATAGAGTTACAGCGATAGGGGAATCGGCGTTTGAAGGCTATGATAAGCTCAAAACCATAAAGCTCACCGGCTGGATAGAGAGCATCGGTGCGGACGCCTTTTACGGTTGCGACAATCTTGAATATGCTAAATATGACAATGCTTTGTATATCGGAAACGAGTATAATCCCTATCTGATACTGTATAAGGCTGCGTCAGTTGAAATTGAAAGCGTGGATATACATCACGACACCGAGATAATATATGGCTCTGCTTTTTCGGGCTGCAGCAAGCTTTGTGACGTAGTCCTGCCGGAGTGTGTTAAAAGCATTGGGTCATATGCATTTGCCTGGTGTGATTCTCTTGAGGAGATACATCTTTCCGACAGCGTGCGTGTAATAGAGGAATACGCCTTTTTGGGTTGTGACAGCCTTTTGGAGATAACCGTTCCTTCCGGAGTGGAAAGGATCGATAATTGGACGTTTGCTTTTTGCGACGAGCTTGAGAACGTCAAACTGTTGGAGGATAATCTTTTGGAGTTGATCGGAGATTATTCGTTTTACGGTTGCGAATCACTTTTAGGCTTTGACATTGGCGGAGCACAAAACCTGAAGAGCATAGGATATGCCGCTTTTGCGGGCTGTTCTTCTATGGAGAGCGTGACTCTTCCCGGCGGAGTGATATATATAGACGAGCTGGCATTTTTGGGCTGCGACCTTGATAACGAGAACGAGATACTCGCTTTTTCAAGTAGACCGGCGGATACGGAATACGTGAACGATCTTCCAAAGAGCTTTGGCATGCTTAACGTTATTCTTAAAGCAAAGCAGCTGAAAAATCTCAATTTTTATACAGAGGGAGTTATTCCCGTTCAAACGGGGGATATAGAGTCACACAAAATGCATGCGGGGTTGCCGTATAGCTCAACGCGCATAGACAATTTGTTCGTGCCCAATTTTGTCAGTCTTTATTCCTTTATTACGGCGGCTAAGAATCCTCATAGTTATTTGTACACCGTGGATATCGGCGAGCTTGGAAACGTTAACGGAGATACTTATTACGGCGCGGTGTGTAGCACGTATTGCAGCTACGCGCTTGGCATAGACGGCATGTACACCACGTATCAATGGACACAGGTGCCCGATATGCACGTGCTGGAGGATCAGTCTGTAAGCGCCATTCAGATTGGCGATAGCATAGTTGGAAATGGGCACGTTGTTATGGTAACCGGCATAACGAGAGATCTTTGCGGTAACGTTTGTAAGGTTACGATAATGGATATTGCCAAGTTCGGCGTAAGAGAGCGGGTGTTTACGCGCGACAAATTTTTGGCTGAGTACCCTGTTGATGAGTTTACTATCTGCCGATACGGCAAAATTGATGATTCTCAATATGAAACCATCCCATTTGTGCTGGTCTGTGACAAGACTCCTAAAACGTTCAACTGCAATCTTGACATAATTCCGCGCAAGGGTGACCGAGCAAATTGGCTTGTCGGAGATGACGTTGAGATAGACGTGCTGAACACTGAAGACTATACAAGTGTTGAGATATATAGAGGCGAAAAGCTGATAGACGTGCGTGAAATATCAGATCTGATAGTTATTTCCGGGCT
>JAFQLG010000063.1 GCA_017414605.1 Clostridia bacterium | reverse complement strand
CGTTTCCGTCATTGAAGGGGTGGATGCAGAGAAAGTCCAATATAAACATCGGAATGATAAGAAGCGGATCGGCATCGCTCCCAGACAGTATTTCATCAAAAGCTTGGCAAATCGCATCAATAGCCGCCGGAGTTTCCCATGCAGGTACAGGAGTAAAGCGAACGTGTTGATTGCCTTCACTATCTTCCTCGGCGATAACATTATCAGCCCCTTTGTATACTCCGCCACTTGTTTTTCCACTGAATTTATATAAGTCGCGGTGAAGCTGCAATATAATTGAAGGCTTTACTGGGATGAAATCGTGGCTCTCATGTATGGTAGAGAGCACGTCGCGATATCCGGCAATCTCTTGCTCGTTTCTTGTGCGAGGAGTTGTCTTGTTAGAAACAAGGCTCTTGAGTCGCTCGTCCGAGGTATAAATACCTTCGATTTTGTTGGATGCCTCTGTACTTTGAATTTTTGCAATCTCAACAAGTTGAGTCAGCGTATCAGCTTTTGCTTCTATGAATAGGGTTTGTTCACCTTTGTACTCGTGAATCTGTGTCAACAAGGACACTACTTCGGGAGTCAGCAATTTCTGCCATTTGTTTTTGTAATTGTAATTACGCATATAAACCTCGCATTACATTATTTTTATCTATGGTATAGTATATCACCAATTGCATCGTTTGTCAAGTGCAATTTGCTCATTTTTGCAAAAATGATTAAATTGAAATTCAAAATGTTATATTACAACTTAGCTCTCGGCTTTATTCCGTTAAGTGAAGAGCAAGAAGTAAACGGCATACGTTTTACCCCTATGAAGTACGTCATCAAAAGATAAAAATTTATTCTTGATTTTTTCTTCGGGGCATGTTATAATTTATATAAATCTACAAGGAGGTGCGAAATGGGTATTCAGGAATCGGGCGAAATGTATCTTGAAACGATACGAATACTGTCTTCGGGCGGTAAGCACGTGCGCGCTATCGATATAGGCGAATATATGGGATACTCAAAGCCCTCTGTCAGCCGAGCTATGAAGATACTCAAGGACAAAAGGCTTATTGAGATCAATGCTCTCGGTCACATAACGCTGACCGACGAGGGCGCCGCTATTGCAAACACCATGTACGAGCGGCACAAGCTTTTGACTTCCCTTTTGGTAAGTCTTGGCGTGGATGAGGACACCGCTGCAGCGGATGCCTGCAAAATTGAGCATTGCATCAGCGAAAAGTCCTTTGATGCTATTAAAAAACACGTAAAAGATCAAAAATAAAGCAAAAAAAATCGGTTCAACAAGGGTTGAACCGATTTTTCTTATTGTTCCTTTTGCTCTGCTCTTTTTTGCTTTGCGGCTATGCGAGCTGTACGCTTTGCCTCTTTCTTCTGCGTCTTTTCCGCCGCCTTCATCTGTCGCTCGGAAAAGTTCAGGTCGCAGGACTTGCATTTGAACTCGTACCACACAAATTTTACCTTGTCTCCAAGAGAAATATCGCATGCGGTAAAATCAAAGCCACGCGCCTCGCGCGATTTTGCCTTGACCACCTTTGTCATTCTCACGACTTTGAGCTGCTCGCCGCACATGGGGCAGTTATGCTTGCGCAGGCGCATATATATTAAGTTGCCCGTATCCTTTTTAATTGCCTTTATCATACAAAACCTCTAAATTTCAGTTTTCAGATTCCGAGAAATGCCGCGCCGATTATGCCTGCGTCATTGCCAAGCTTTGCGATACAGACCTTAGTGGGCTCAACAAATCCCGAACCATACTGCTCTTTATGTATAGTGTCGATAACGAGCTTTATAAGCTCCTCTCCCTCGCCTGAGATTCCGCCGCCTATCGACAAAACTTCAGGCTGGAAAATATTTATCATGCTGGTAAGTCCGCTTGCGAGATAGAGCGAATAAGTATCGATCACCTCTTGCGCCGCAGCGTCACCTGCTCTCTGCGCCTCAAAGGCTATACGTCCGTTTACCTTGCCGTGTTTCTTTACAAGCTCGGTCATAACCGTCTTTCTGCCCTTTTGCTCGCACTCAGCTATCTTTTCCTTTGTCATATTAACAAGGCCCGTTGCCGAGCTATAAGCCTCCCAGCAGCCGCGTCTGCCGCAGCCGCAGGGCTTTCCGTTGACCTCGATAACGATGTGTCCAAGCTCGGTTCCCGCGTAGTTAAAGCCCGAGAAGACCTTGCCCCCGATAATAACGCCGCCGCCAACGCCTGTTCCGAGCGTTATCATAACGGAATCGCGAGTTCCCTTTGCCGCGCCGGCAACCGCCTCACCCCAAGCCGCCGCGTTAGCGTCGTTTTCAACGTGGATGTTGTCAATGCCAAGACGTTTTGAAAGCTCAGCGCAAATGGGGAATTTTCTGAAGGGCAGATTGCAGGAATATTCCACAATTCCGTCATCATGATTTGCAACGCCTGGAGAAGCAATGCCGATAGCCTCGATATCGGATATAGTAACACCCGCCTCGGCGCAAACGTCACGGCAAAGCTTTGCCATGTCGTCCATTATAAGAGAGGCTTCTCTGTGCGCGCCGGTAGGCACGTGCTTTTTCTTTATTATCTTGAAATCCTGACT
Source organism: Clostridia bacterium (assembly GCA_017414605.1). The sequence continues at coordinate 14,366 of JAFQLG010000063.1, read as the reverse complement.
TACTATCGCAGCCGCGATGTTGGTTCCGCCAAGGTCAATACCAATACGATACATAATTTCTCCGTTCTGCCGACGCTGCCGTCAGCCGTGTTTTACAGTTTTATTATAAAGCAAATTTACTTTTGTGTCAAGGGTGAGAGCTTCATTGAGTTTATTTTTCCTTAGTGCTCTTCCTCTTCTTATTGACCGCGCGGGCAATGAAATATATCAGTGCGCCGGCGGCGACAAAGGCTATAATGCCTATAAAGCCCAAAAGGTCGGGATCCATATCAAACATAGACTCGTCAACGCCAAAAAGCTTCAATATTCCAAAGCCTATGAGCGGTAAGGTTATTCCAAGCACTACCTCTATTACAAATTCTCCAACCGCCTCGCCAATTCGCGCGCCGCGGTCTTTATCTTTTTTCTTTGGCGAAAGCTTTAACAGCTCGCCAAAATCATGCACGTAGGCATCGCTTATCGACAAGAATTGCTCCTTATACTCTGCGCTTGACTCGTCATAGATGCCAACCGCCATCATTCCCGCCTCTTTTGCAGTCTTGACGGCGTTCACGTTATCGTCGACAAAAATTATTTGCTCTACATCAGCGCCGATGCGCTCCGCCGCCATTTTGTATATCTCGGGGTCCGACTTTGTTGTATTAAAATCGTCACAAGACCAAATGTTATCAAATATCTCCCAAAGTCCAAGCCTTTTAAGGCAAGGATCAAGCGTCAGGTGAGGACTTGCCGTCAGCACGTTCAAGCTATACCCTTTTTTCTTCATAGCACGGAGCGTTGCTTGCACGCCCTCTTTTGCAGGTATATTATGCGTGTATTCCTCGATGGCGTATCGGTTCATCGCATCCACCATTTTGTCCACGCTAAGAGCCACACCCATATCCTTGAAATACTCCGCAGTTTTGCGAAATCCAAGCGGAGTGATCGTCTTAATTATATCGCTTTCGTATTTTACGCCGTTTTCGTCCAGTATACGAAGCATGGTGGCGGCATACGTTGGCATTGAATCGACGAGTGTACCGTCAAAATCAAACAGATATATTCTATTTTTGCTGATCTTATTCATTTAACACGCCTCCAAGACTGCCAATGCCGCGGCGGTCTTTATTTTTTGCTCGTCAAATTTATCGCGGCCGTAAGCATCGAAAAACCTCTCGCGATATTCGTCAGTTCCGAGGTTGAACATGAGTGTCCAAGCGCCCCAGAAAAGATCAACGTGTCGGTCACCCATGCCGCCTCCGCCAACGTCTATAAAGCCTGAAAATCTCCAATCGTCAAGCATTATATTGGGCAGGCAGTAATCTCCGTGCAAAAGCACCTCGTCACAAAGCGCAGCTTTGCCGCGGCAAAGTACGTCGTAAGCCTCTTTGCCCGAAGAATAGCCAAAGCTATCGGGAAAATGCGACTTGTCATAGTTGTCCGCAAAATAGTTTTTCTCGGCGATCTCCACGTATGCCTTCATTCTGCCTTGAACGGGGCAATCCGAGGCATCTATCTCGTGCAGCTCGCGCAATTTTTGAGCGATAAGGTCACAAAGACGCTTGGGGTCGGATAAATACTGCGCGTGTGTACAGTCCTCGCCCACCACACGAGCCGTCAGAAGCATATCTCTGCCCTCAAAGGTCGCATAGTCAAGCACCTCGGCGCCAAGACCCTTGGAGTGAAAATAGCGCGTCATCTTATTCTCTGCCTCAAGGCTGCCCGCCGCCGCGAGCTTCAGATAGTAGCCGCCGTCGCGGTCTATAAAATACACGCGAGCCTCGGGCGAGCAGGAGCTGTCAAATATCCGCGCGCCCGAAACAAAGCGCTCAAGCTCCCTTGTCATCGGAGCTTCTATTTTTTCTATTAACGTCCTTTTCATATTTACAGCTCTATAGTTGGCCTGCCGTTTGAGAACGACATATGACACCAGTCGTACCACGTGCGTCCGAATGCAATGCTGACGCGTGTACCGTTTGAAAGTACAATTTCCACGAAATATCCGGGCTCCATGAAAATGTTGCGCGTCAATTCTCCGTCCACGTACACCTCGCGCGCGAACATTCCGCGATATACCGTTACGTAGTAGTCGTCCACCTCAACAGTTGCAAATCTGCAGATAAGAAAGTCATCCAATAGGATGCCGCCACAGGCAAAAGCACCAATAATGCCAATCGTTATCAACGGTATAAACGCTTCGTTGTATATTTTTTCCTCGCGGGTGTATCCATAGCCCAAATATGCTCTACGATCTCTGCCGTTGATTCAAGCAACGCATAGCTTACGAAAAACAATACCGCGAACAAGATAGCTAAGCCAAGCTCAATGCTTCTTCTGATGATCCTCTTTTTTCTAAGTCTTTTTTCCAAAGCCTCGTGCTTCATAACGGTTCTCCTTTCGCGTGTCGTTTATATCAACAATTCGTAGCTCTCGGTAAGCTCTCCGTTCTCAAAGACGACAGTTTTCACCTCGTATTTGCCAAACGAAAGGTCAATTCTCTGCCCATTTACCTCAAGATAGGTGTCAACGTCACCTGCGGTGTTGTTTAAGAGGCGGAATATGACAGCATCTCTGCCGTCCGCCTTTTTGAGCGCCGCAAGCGAAACTATATCGTCACCAAGCTTGAAATCAAAGGGCTTTTTGTCCTTCGTTATTGCAGTAACGGGGAAAATGTTCTGCGCATAAGGCTTTTGAACGAATTCCGCGGTTTTGCGCTCCAGCGCCTCGCGAGGCTGTACTGTCAAACGGAAGGAATAGTTATTCTCTCCCTGGTCCACCTTTTTTGTAAATCTATCGGTGGGTATCAGCGGTTCTCCGCCCCAATGCGCGCAATACGTAACGCCTCTTACCAAGGACATATAGATAGAACCGTTTTCATAATGGCTACCGTATACGCTGCGGTTCATAAGTGCCGCGCACTTTTGTCCGTTGTCCACCGCTACGAAGCGATGCGCCACGTTTTCACGTCCGTCCGTAAAGAGCGGAACCGTTCCAAAGGCGGTCTGTCCGATGACCTCTCCCTCTATGGCTACGGGTACTCGCAGCTTTATAATTCTGTTGATGTCGCCAAAATACAGATCCACGTCTATATCCACGTCATCGGTATTTTTGTATATTTTATAAGCAATTCTCGCCTTGGAGCAAGCGTCCTCAAAGAACGCCTCGATGCACAGACAAACGTCGCCGTTTTCCGTTACCTGAACGCTCTTCATCTTCTCAAATACTCCCGAGGGCTTATCCATAAGCTTAAAGGTCCTGCCCTCTCTGTTGAAGCCCTTTACGTGTATGGGGCTCATTCCCCAAGGACATTCGTCGTCGGCAAAGCTGTAAAGTCCAAAGCCCTCTCCAAGATATTCCACTCCGTCTATCTTATATGACTTGAGCAGACCTGTTTTTTCGTCCACCTCAACGTGTTTTCTGCCGTTGTCAAAAACGAACTGCTCCTTTCTCTCGCCATACGGCTTATCAAGGAAGCTTACGTAAGCACTGTAACGCGTAAGATCCATGGGCGCAAGCTTTGCCTCAAAGATAACTCGCTTTCTCCAATCTGCAGGGTGGTTGCTCTCCTCTTTTATTACCTGATAAGGCACAACGTTGCCGTACTGATCCTTTATTGTTATAAACGAGGGATGCTCCTTGTCAAGATTCTGCTCCGCGAGCATAAACTCGCACTCCACGTTGCCAGAGAATTCGTAAGGATGGGGGTTGAACACCATGAGAGGATATTCACCCTCGCCTGACGGTTGATGCTCGCGCGAAAGCGCAAAGTAAGCCTTTATCTTGAGCCTTTCCGCATCAAGCAAACCATGGTTGAGGTAGCGAAGGCCTGCATCCTCACCGCTTTGCACGCACGTTCCGGGAAGAACGTCATGGAACTCGGCATTGAGTAGGTCGTGTACCGCGCCGCGTATCTGCTCCTCGGGGTACTCCTTGAGTAGACCGCGCTCATATGCCACCGTGCATGCCTTTTCGGCTATGTTTATCTCGTTTTCAAGCTGAGCATGCAGCTTTTTCACCTTTTGCATTGATGTATAGCACCCCGGCATAGACGTATGCAGGGATCTGTCAAACTTTACCGCAGGCGATATGCTTGCAAAGAATCTCTCTGGAGTTGAATGTATGTATTCAAACTTTGTGTCGGGCATGATCTCGCGCTCAATGTCCTGCAAGTCCTTTCTTGAAGGACCGCCGCCGTGGTTACCAACGCCCCACGTTACCAAGCCCGAATCGTACTCCTGGATCTCGGCGCGCTTTTTGATCTGCTCAGCCGCCTGACCGAGAGGAGTGTTATAAAAGTTGATTATACGCGCCGCCTTTATTTCACTTCCGTCAACGCCCTGCCAGATAAACTGATTCCTGGGCAAAGTCAGCTGGTACGGATGGGGACGCATAAAGATATAGCTGTCCTGACCACACTTTTTGATTATTTGAGGAAGTCCCGCCGTGTGACCGAAGGAATCGAAGTTTATCGCCGTTGTGGGCACAACTCCGAATTTCTCCTTAAAATATCTTTGTCCCTCGCGTATCTGACGCACAAAGCTCTCGCCTGAGGGCATATTGGCATCGGGCTGGAGATACCAGCCGCCCATTATATGCCACTTGCCCTGCTTTACAAGCTCGCGTATCTCCTCAAAAAGCTCGGGAGCATACTCCTCAACGAATTTATATACCGTCACCTCATTGTGACAGAAAATAAAGTCAAACTGCTTTGAAAGATTTACCGCGGAGTAAAACGTGGATAGCGCCGCGCTTACTCCCTCGGGCCAGTCCCATTGCCATATAGGGTCAATATGGGCATTACAGATCAGGTGTCTTTGTTGTCTTTTGTTCTCGCTCATAGCTATTCTCCTATTTTTCAAACCTTGCGTTTGAAATTGCCAAACACCTCGTTCACCTTATGAAAGCTTGCAAAGGTGTCGGGGTGCTGCTTAATTATCTTCATCATCTCTCCGACCTGGCGCTTGTTGATAATGCAAACAAGCATAAATCTATCGGTATCGGAATACATTCCGTGCACTCTTATTTCGGTCACACCGTGCTTGAGCTTATCCATAAGCTCGTGCGACAAAGCATCCGGATCGGTCGTTATGATCTCAAAGCGATAGCCGTCCTTGATTCCGCGCAGTCCGCCATCCACGATAACGTTTGCTATAAATAGGTTGAGCAGCGTACAAATAACGGGTGTTATTCTCATTCCATATACGAAAAATGCGATAAATACGACCGCCGCATCCAAAACAAATGACAGGTACGCAATGTTCGTGTCGGGCTTGCGACTTTTTATAAGTGCAGATATACCGTAGGTTCCGCCGCTCGCGCCAAATCTGCGAAGCATAAGCGAAAAACCAAAGCCCGAGATAACGCCCGTTGCGATACAGGCAAATACGACGTTAAAATCACTCGCGTTGTTAGCCTCGCAATATGGGAGTGCTCCCAGAGCCTCGTAAAGCTTTGGAATAAATGACTGAACCACCATGTAGATACTGAGCATAAGTCCCAGCTTTTTGTTTACCATAATGCTGACCAGAATGAATATCGGCAAATTGAATGCCACCATCAAAACAGACCAGCTCACCTTGTCCTCGATAAGATGGTGCGTTATGGTCGCAAGACCGCCAACTCCACCCGGCGCAAAGCCGTTGCTGTTCTGGAAAAAGTGGTAAGCCGTACCAACGATGATTCCCGCCACAACGGCGGTCAATATATCAAGCAGTAATTCTTTTAAGTCAATTTTCTTTTTCATAGTACAAGCCCCCGAGGGCGCTTTAGTGATTCTTAATTTTAATGTTAATTTACCAAATAACAACGCGCTTTGAGGGTGCGATGTACATCTTGTCCGTCTTCTTTACCTTGAAGGTGTCATACCACTCGGTAAAGTTTCTGGGAGGCATATTTGCGCGCAGGCTTGCAGGGCCGTGAACGTCAAGGTTCAAAAGGAGCGCAAGATACTCGGGCTTTGCCTTCATGCACCAAACGCGCGCCCAGTTTTCAAAATATTCCTCATAGGATGCGCCCTCGGTGTTAGCCATGATGGCAAGAGTAACCGCCATACCGCCGTTATCAGCCATATTCTCGCTTACGATAAACTTGCCGTTTACCTTACCCCAAGGAAGCTCGATGCCATCAAACTGCTTGATCATAGCGTTAATCTTCTTCTGGAACTTCTTGCTGTCCTGCTTGGTCCACCAGTTGTTTATGTTACCGTTTTCGTCACACTTTGCACCGTTGCTGTCGAACGCGTGAGAAATTTCGTGACCGATAACCGCACCGATACCGCCGAGGTTTTCACTTCTTGTCTGCTTCAATGAATAGAAAGGAGGCTGAAGGATAGCCGCGGGGAAGGTTATGTCGTTTACGAAGGGGTTGTAGCAAGCGTTGACCATGTGGCCGGGCATTGCCCACTCCTCGCGGTTAACGGGCTGTGTAAGCTTTGAAAGCTGATCCGCATATCTTATCTTTCTGAGAGTCGCAACCATATCAAAGAACGACTTGCGCTCACCGAACACGAGCTTGTCGTAGATCTCGTCCACCTTGTCGGGATAGCCCATCTTAACACCCATCCTCGAAAGCTTCAAAATAGCCTTTTCCTTGGTCGCTTCCTCAAGGAAGTCGTTGTTCTTGATGCGCTCCTTGTACATATCAACGATCTGGTAAACTATCTCGGTGATATCCTTCTTTGCTTCCTCGCCAAAGTATTTTTCACCATAGTAAAGTCCAACGGGCTCGGAATACATTCTCGATGCTATCTGATATGCAAACTTATTGATAGGAGTCATTGCGGGAATACCCGAGATCGCGCGCATAAACATGCCGCCCATCTCACGAAGCTCCTCGGAAAGATACGAGCAGCAGCCAAGAAGCTCTACAACGTATGCCCAGTGGCAGTAAAGCTCAAAGGTATTCTCATTGAAAACTTCCTTAAAGCTATTGAAATATCTGGGCTCCTCAACGATAATTACCTCGGGAACAAAGCCGAATACGTTCTTTAACAGTCTTCTGAATGCCACGGGCTTCATCATTGAGCAAACGCGCGAGGTCTTTACGGGATTGTATGCCTTTACGTACTCGCTCCACTCTTCTCTGCTCTTTACAAGTCCGCCGAGTATCTCGTCAAAGGCAAGAGTGTCCTGAAGATATTTTTCCTGTTCCTCGGGAGTAAGATCGGTCTTTGCGAGCACCATTTTCGCCATATTTGCCCACATACCGATAAGCGCCTGCTTCTGAGCCGCCATTTCGGGCTTGTAGTAAGAAGCGTCGGGCAAGATCACGCTGGGACCCTGAACTGATACGCAATGATGCTGGGTATCCTTCATATCGGGACCAACCGACAGTGAGAAAGGCAGGGGCATCATATTAAGTGTAAGCTTTTTGAGCTGTCTGTTGAATGATTCAATAGAGTCAATACCCTTGAGCAGCTCAAGATGCTTGAGCGCCGGAGCAATTCCCTCCTTATTCTTTCTATCCGCGTTCTTTGCCGCCTTGTAAAGCACACACGCGCGGCGAAGATACTCGTTTTTGTAGTCGCGGTTCTTGCACATCGCGTCAAATTCGCCCATCATTAGCTTTTCAACGTCGCTGTCAAGCGTTGCAAATCCGCCCGTCATAGGCATATCGTCAGGGATAACAAGGTTGTCAATGGTTTCCTGATTTACATAAGAGTAAAGATCGTCCTGAATTCTTACTTTTTCCATGGTAATTTCTCCATTTCTGTATGTAGATTTTTTATTTGTTTTTCACGTGTAAATAACACGGGTCAGTCAAATTAGTGCAGGCTGAATGCTCATCAAGCGTTTTGTATCTTACAAGCGGCAACGAAATCGTCAAAAATCAAACGGTTTTGCCCATCCTCGTCGCAAATGCGCTCGGGATGCCATTGATATGCTCGGATATAGGGCTTACCTGCATAATACATTGCCTCTATAATGCCGTCATCGGCATACGCCATTACCTTAAGTCCTCGGCCGAGTGCCTTTACCGCTTGATGATGAAAGCTATTCGCCGTCATATACCCGTCCCCGACAAGCTGCGCCAGCGGCGTTCCCGACACTATGCTTACCCTGTGTGACGGCGCAAACTTGGGCTCGCTTTGCCTATGGTCTATTTGTGTCGGGTTCTCGCTTGGCAGATCCTGATAAAGCTTTCCTCCAAGCGCAACGTTTATAAGCTGCGCTCCTCGGCATATTGCAAGCATAGGCTTGCCGCTTGAAAAAGCCTTTTGGAACATAGCAAATTCAAACTCATCGCGATACAGTTGGGGCTCCTCGCATGCAGCTGTGCGCTCCTCGCCATAACGGCCGGGATCAACGTCGGCTCCGCCCGAAAACAAGAATCCGTTACATAAGTCAACAAGCTCTTCTTGCAAATGCTCTTCATTTGTATAGGGCAAGACTATCGGTATCGCTCCGGCAGCAGTTATCGCTCTTACGTATTGGTCCTGGATCGTTGTGCTGCGCTCACTATCCACTTCCGCAAATATTCCTATAATTGGTTTCATTCTTTTGTTTGGTCCTTTTTTTATTCGTTTGGGATTTGTGTTGTTTCTACAAGGCAAAATTCCGCGCCCTCGGGCAAGCTTACGTACATAAATTTATCAGACGCTGAAGCAAGGAAGATCAGCTTACCTTCCCTATATTCGAATCTGAACGTGTTTGTAACCTGTCCATCCATGGTGGGGATGTTGCCGTCTACAAGTGTTATCACGTTATTACTTATCGTGTATTCTCCCGCGCCAATGTGACTGCTGAAGAGCGTTGCGTAATACATATACGTGCCGTCCGCATTAAGCGTTATAGTGAAATAATCCTGTATCTCAAAGTCATTCCGCCTTGCATACGTGCCGCATATCTGAGAAGGATCAATTGTGTCGTCCTTTGTTGTTTCGGTTTCGGTATTGCTAACGTTACAAGAAACAAATGTCAATAACGCCAATGGCACGAGCAAAAATAAAGTGATTATTCTTTTCATATTTACTCCTCCTGTATATTTTCAGCAAAGCTCGATTCCGACAACACCGTATTTTTCCTGCTCTTGAAAAGAATAGTACTGTTCCATATCAGTATGTCTTGCTTTATCCACATTTTCGCTTGTATATCCGCATTGCAACAAAGGCAACGATTCATATAATTCTTTGAAAGAATCAAACCTATGCAATTTGGCAACGGTCGTATTGAGCGTTTCACCGCTTTCTACGTTAGTAAATACAATTTTATCTCCTATTTTGATCTGTCGGCGCTTTTCGTCAAACAAACGGAGCTCTATTGTCTTTTCCCCGCTCTTTATCATCTCAAAGGGAGCGACGTGGAGCTTCATATTGTGCACGGTAGGTTCGCGTGTCAGTGACACGACACTCTCAACGTGCCCCGTTCCGGGAAACATATCAACAGGAGTTACTGCTCCAATCGCGTAGCCTGCGTCCGCAAACCACGCGCAGTCGCGTGCTAACGTGTCGGGATTGCAGGAAACGTATACGATTTTAGGTATGCCGAGCTCCGAAAGGTAGTCTACGAGCTCGCGCGTCGTTCCCTTTCTGGGTGGGTCTATTATCACAACGTCGGGACAAAAGTCGCCAAGCGAATCCTTGGCATTTGCCAAAAGTCCGCGCGTGTCGGACGCGTCGCCGCAGAAAAAGTATGCGTTTTCTATGCCGTTCAGCTTAGCATTCTCCTTTGCGCATTCCACCGCCTCGTCCACTATCTCAATACCTACAACGCGCCCGGCGTTACGCGCCATTGAAAGCCCAATAGTTCCCGTGCCGCAATAGAGATCGGCAACGGTCTCATTGCCCGTAAGTCCTGCGCGCTCGCGCGCAAGCCCGTATAAAAGCTCGGCGCCCTCACGGTTGACCTGGTAAAACGAGCCTGCCGATATCTTGAATCGCAAGCCGCAAAGCTCGTCTGTGATGTAGTCGTTACCCCGAACGCAAATAAAGCTGTCGCCCAGGATAACGTTGGTGTTCTTTTTGTTTATATTCAGCATTACCGAGCTGACACCCGGGAATTTCGCCACAAGCTCGGCGGCGAATTTGTCCGCTGTGGGCATTTTGTCCGCGTTTATTACGAGGCACACCATGATCTCGCCCGTCATTTCGGCTATACGAATATATATATGGCGCAAAACGCCCTTACCCGTTAGCTCGTCATAAGCCGAAATGCGATTTCTGTCGGCAAAATCGGTTATAAACCTGACTATCTTGCCAAAGACATCGGGCTGTAGCATACAGCTCTCGCAGGGGATAAGATCGTGAGTTTTCGAGGCAAAAAAGCCTGCCCTCACCTTGCCGCCAACGAGTCTTGTCGGGTACTGCGCCTTATTTCTGTATCCCGCAACCTTGCCCGTGTGCGCCACGTCAAGCACGCATACGTTGGGTAATCCCGCCTTACGAAATGCGTTTTTTACGTAGTCACGCTTGAGCTTGAGCTCGTGCTCGTACTTAATATTTCTGTAAACACAACCGCCGCAGGAGTTGGGTGCCGTACACGTGTCTTGGCGAAGTCCCTCGCCGTCAGCCCTATGCTTAGAGCGCATATCAATGCTCTCAAGCCTGCCCACAAGATAAGACGAGGTCGCCTTGATTATCTTTGCCGTAACCACGTCACCCGTCACCGCACCGCTAACGAACACGACCATTCCGTCATCCGTCCGACCAACGCCCGAGCCGAGATTGTTAATATCCGTTATCTCTATTTTGATAACGTCGTTTTTCTTAAAGCTCATTTTTAAATATAAAATTCTTTCATGTCTTCAAGGCGCAGGCAGCCAACTCTGCCCTCTCTTGCCTCGCCGCAGTCTATATTTATGCTGCCGTTACCGTACAGGATCTTTCCGTCCGCGGTAGGCTCGTGACCCACGATCACAGTCTTGTCGGAGAAATATCTCTTTGTCATGTCAAGCGGCTCTGTAAAGAATGCCTCGGGCTCAAGGGAGTCAAGCTCTACTCCATCTCGGTATCCCGCGATGCCCGCGTGTGCCAAAAGATAGTCCTTACCGCCAACGGTCACTTCCTCATAAAGCGTCATGTCGGAAAGATAATCGAGTATGCCCTCTCTCATCTCCGCATCCAGCGTGCGATAAGAGTCCAAAGTTACCTGGCCGCCGTCAGCCGCCCACGAGGTCATCTCGGCTATAAACTTTTTATCGGGTGTTTCGCCCGACTTTATCATCTTTTCAAAGCCAGAAAGCATGCGAACTGCCACGTAATCGTGTTCGCCGACGATGGGATACACGTTGTAGCGTATAGAAAGGTCGCCAACAAGCTCCATTCCCTGCTCGCCATAGTCAACTATGTCACCAAGCACGTACATAATGTCGCTTTCCTTAAAGGATATGAGCTTCAAAAGCTCCTTGAATTTCGCATAATTTCCGTGTAAGTTTGCAACAACGTAAGTCATATCTTAACCGCCTTTCAAATTAAAACGTTTTCATTTTGTCGGAGCAATAAACCTCTATATATGCCTCGGGGCAGATGTCGCCGATAAATGAGGCAAGCACGCGGCAAACGGGAAATTCTGTGTGGAAATGTCCCGCGGTTATAAGGTTCATCTTCTTTTCGGGAGCTGACAGATACTCATGATAATTCATATCTCCCGTTACGTAGGTGTCGGCACCCGCGTCAAGCGCGATTCCCGCGAACTTTCCTCCGCCGCCGCCCAGAAGCGCAACCTTTTTTACCTTGCGCCCTGCAGGAGAAAGAATTACTGTTGCGGGACTCTGGGGGTCGGAAAGACCGCGCTTTACTATCTCGCAATACTCCGCGGCGTCCATTTCGCGCTCAAGCTCGCCCATTCTCATAATTCCGTCGGTATCAAGCTCGACCGTAAATACGTTTTTAAGTCCTATAGCCGCCGCCAAGGTATCGTTGACTCCGCCTTCTACCGCGTCAAGTCTGGTGTGGAAGGACATTACCGAAATATCGTTCTTGGCAAGCTTTACGGCACGCGCGCCCTTTATCTGTGTCGCGTTTACGCTCTCAAGCTGACCGAAAAACAGCGGATGGTGCGCTGCTATTACGTCAAAGCCCTCGTTTACCGCGCGGTCGATAACCTCATCGGTAACGTCAAGAGCAATAAGCACTCTTTTTACCTCCTTGTCGGGCGTAGGACAACTTTCAAGTCCGTCCCTATCCCATTCGCAAGAAAGACTTGTGGGTATTCGCTCGCAAAGATTATTGTAAAGTTCTATGGCTTTCATATTCAAATCCCTCTCTGTATGTATTTTTCAAGCTCGGAAACTATGGCCTGCTCGGATGTGGTATCCTGCCCCGCCTGCTTTTTTCCATTGATTTTGTTTTTCAAAAAGTAGACCGTGCGAGAGGCGTATATTTTGCTATCTTCATCTCCGCGCTCAAGGTTTATTCTTCCAACGTATGCATCGATCTCGTCGATCTCTCGGACTTGTCCGTTATATCTTGCCTTGATTATGCGATATGCCCTGTCTGTTCGCCCGTTTTCACAAACCACGCTCTCGTCCTCTATAGCGAAGCCGCATTCGGCAAGATAGCGCGTCAGGATTTCGGGGTGTGTCATGGGCTGCAGTATCAAGGTTGTTTTTTCATCTCTTATCCATTCTGCTCGCGACAAAATAGAAACGATAAGCTCGCCGCCCATTCCAAGCACCGTTATACAGTCAGGGGCGAATTTTTGCGCGCCGTCAAGACCGTCCGCGCGAATCACCTCTATCCTGCCGACAAGTCCGTTTGCCGCAACGTTGGCTCGCGCCGCCGCCACGGGTCCTTCGTTTATATCGGAAGCCAGGGCGCATTCTATTTTGTTTTCAAGGCACAAGGCAATGGGAAGATACGCATGGTCGCTTCCTATATCAGCAAGCCTTGCCCCCCGCGGCACGAGAGCCGCCGCCGCACCAAGTCTTTTGTCTAAATTCATTATATTTCTTATGGCGCATGCGCGCCTTCCTTTTTTATTTGGGAAAAAGGGGGGAGAGCCATCCGCCCTCCCCCAAGGCGGATCATTTGCCGCTCAAATAGTTGTTGATCTTTTCAACCAGCGCGTCCGCATCCGTTCCGTGAACTGCGCAAGCCTCCTCAATAGACTCGCCTCTCGATGCGGGACATCCAAGACAGTGCATACCTATCTCAAAGAAAAACTCTGCGGTTCCTCTGTCATAGTCAAGGATATCGCCGATTATGCTTTCTCTTGTTACCGTCATTTTTATTCCCTCCTTTTAGTTTTACGACAAACGTATAGTTCATCATTATAATTATAACCTTTTTATATATAAAAGTCAATAAATTTGCATATTTTTTCGAGGCTTTGGGCAAGGCTAATTTTGTCAAAAAGCTATTGCAAAAACGCTTCTCCTATGATATAATATAGGGTGATATGTAAATTCAGGCGAGGAACTGATATGAGAATTAAGATTTAGAAATTTATCCCCCAAGCCTAAAATTTCTAAAAATTTGATTTCGGAGGATAATTTATATGATAATTGCACTTGAAGAGGCAAGGCATCAGCTTATCGCTATGCGCGCGGATATAAAGGAGCTCGGTCAGGCTCTCCGCATAGAAGACCTCAAAGCAAAAAAGGCTGAGCTTGAAGCTCAGACCCTTGACCCTAACTTCTGGAACAATCCCGAAGTTTCAACAAAGATAACGCAGACCATAAAGCAGTCACAGGACACCATTGAGGAATACGAGGAGCTTTGCTCCCGTCTTGAGGACGCTATAACGCTTGCCGAAATGGCTATCGAGGAAAACGACGAGAGCTGTGTTGACGAGGTCACAAGCGAGCTTGCAGAGATTGAACAGATAGCCGAGCGTGAGCGCATTTCCGTTCTGCTTTGCGAGGAATACGACCACAACAACGCCATAGTTTCCTTCCATCCCGGTGCAGGCGGCACCGAGGCGCAGGACTGGGCGCAGATGCTTTACAGAATGATAACCCGATATGCCGAAAAGGCAGGCTTCAAGGTCAAGCTTATAGATTGGCTTGACGGCGACGAGGCAGGTCTCAAGTCCGCGACAATCACGGTTGAAGGAAACAACGCCTACGGTATGCTCAAGAGTGAAAACGGTGTTCACCGCTTGGTGCGCGTTTCTCCCTTTGACTCTGCAGGCAGACGACACACGTCCTTCTCCTCTATCGAGGTAATGCCCGAATTTGACAACGTTGACACCGTTGTTTTGCGCGACGAGGACCTTGACATCACAGCGCACCGTTCATCGGGCGCGGGCGGTCAGCACATCAACAAGACCGACTCTGCGATCCGTATCGTTCACAAGCCCACGGGTATAGTTGTAGGTTGCCAGACCGAGAGAAGCCAGCTTCAGAACAAGGAAACGGCTCTCAAAATGCTCAAGGCAAAGCTTATGGAAATAAAGCTGCGCGAGCGTCTTGACACCATTGAGGAAATTCAGGGCAACAAGACCAACATT
>JAFQLG010000062.1 GCA_017414605.1 Clostridia bacterium | reverse complement strand
TGCGGCGCTTGAGGACGTTAAGGCGGGAAAGGGAAAAACGGTTCCCGAGCATCTTCAGAGCTCGCTTTTCAAGGGCTATAAGTATCCGCACGATTACCCGAACAGATACGTCGAGCAGCAATATTTGCCCGACGACGTTAAGAATAAAAAATATTACCGATTCGGCGACAATAAAAACGAAAAAGCCGCCGAGGAATATTGGAAGAGAATTAAAGGAAAATAAAAGCAAATTTAATTTGAAAGGGGATGTTTTATGAAAAAAAGATTTGCGCCTATTTTGTGTGTTCTGATGACTATTGCAGTTTTATTGTCCGCTTGCTCACCCGCAACAGGTGGCGGCGATACCGACACCGCCCAGAGCTCAGGCTTAACCGAGCGACCCGGTGGAAACACCACCGAGCGACCCGGTGGAAACACCACCGAGGGCGAAACCGACGGTATAGAGGACGATACAGTACTTAATATGACAGGAAAACAAGCCGCGGAGCTGCTTTTGGCAGGGGCAAGGCTTGATGAAAATAAAATAAATAAGAAGTTTGAGTTCGGAGCCTCATCTTCGGGCGATCCAACGCTCCGGGTCGATGCTCCAAGCTATGATATGCTCGTATCGGGAAAAGATAAAACAGAGTATGCACAGCTTACCGAAACCCAAAAAGATGCGCTTGAAATCTGGCTTGAGAACGATGGCTTTGAGATTGACGGAACGCTTTGGAAATGGACCGACCTTAAGGATTACTCCAACGACCTGAGCTTTTATCAGTCCTACATAACGTCAATAGAGGACAATGCAAAATTCTTCGCCGAGCTGATAGCGCTTATCAAGAGCCAGATCAATATCACGGATAAGTGGATAGATATGGGAGGCGCCAGATATCTTTTAACCGTTTTTGAAAGCTCGGAGATAGTTTATAGCGTTTATTCGGACGATACTGTTCACATCTGCAACCATTTCGTAGATGAGCGCGGCAGAGACGTATACGAGATGTTCTATCGCTTTACCGATACGGACGGAAGCGTTGGATCGACGTATACGGTGTATATTGACGGCGATTATTATGAATTTTGCTATGATTACGTCCCTGCTGACGGAGTGATCGAGCGCTATTTCAGACCGCGCGTTATAATCGACAATTCCAAGGGCTATTGGAATATGTTCTGTATGACGGACACCGCCGCTGACATGGAAGGCAATTCCCGGTATCTGCATATTGGAAACCTTGTGGTCAAGGATGACGTTATATATCAGTTCCAGACTACGTTGTATCCCGACCGCGAAATAGCGGACTCGGATTTCCAATTTTCAATAATGTCGCCCGATTGGAAAAACGACATTATTTCGGTCAGCAATAACAGAAGCCAGGTAACTCTTCGCCTTAACGGCTTTGAGGGTGTAAATGGCGTTCAGATAGACCTCTCCGCAGTTGAAAACGATTACGTTGAAGAGTTCTATCCCTATGGCGATAACAGACCCATGTACGTAGCGCACGGCTCAAACGTTCAAGTGGTCCTTGAAAACGGCAGGATACTTAAGTCGGGTGACACCTTTGCGGATGGAATGCTTATAATGGATAGCGCAGGGGTCAGCCCGGATGCGGGAGCAGCGCTATACTATGCATCTGTTTCAATGCGATATCTTGGTGAGGATAAGTCGGCAGCAGCATTGGTCGGCAGTATCGAGGCTATGCTTGAGGAATGCGGTATGACCGCTAAATGCGGAATGCAGAGCGTGGTCAAGGGCCTTGAGGAGAGCGTGGCGTTTGCCGGAGCCTTTGGCAATATCTATACGTGGAACGGTCAATACGTAAACACTTTAGATGAGGTCAAGCTTGCAACCGAGTTGCTTATTGAAAAGTATGCAATGATCGACGTTCTGTACAACTCGGCAAAGGACCTTCCCACAGTAAGCCTTAACGAATATCTTGAGCCTCTTCCCGAGGACCTGGATTTTGCCGATTTTTCGGGATATAGCTACGGCAAGATAACCATAGACGGTGCGGTCATTGTGGCAGAGGAGATGATAGCAACCCTGCCGGACCACGTTCTCTTTGATAACGGCGAGCAGTACGTTATCCGCCTTGGACTGAGAAAATATGACGAGCTTGGCGAAAACACAACGCAGACTATCGTTATATTGCATGGCGATAACGAGATATACGTAACCAAGGAGGAGGGAAAGGCGCTGAGCTTTATCCAGGGCTCAAATTATACCATTCCGTCAAGTCTTTCGGAGGGCAGGTATTTGCTGGTTGCGTTCGTAGCAACCGTTGACGAGGGAATAAGAGTCAGCAAAACGGTTCCGATAGCTTCCGTTGATTTCACAAGCGGAACAGTTGATTCCGAGATTGCCGACATCACCTATGAGGTCGGCGCGGAGAACACGCTTATCGTTATCAGCGCGTCCAGACTTTATACCGAGTACGTTCTTACAGGGGAGAATGGCTATGACTTGCAAAAGCTTCTCGAGGAACTGAAGATAGCGGCAATGACGCAGGGCTCCTTGATAGATGGTAGTACTTTAGAGGGTTATGACCCCGAAACCAAAGAGGCGATAACTCTTGGCGAGGATTTTGTTCTCGTTGCGGGAACTTATAGATATAAGTATCTGTCAGGCTCGCATGGCGGCGCTGATGCATACCTTTATTGCACGGTAACGGAACATCATCTCTCCATAGAACAGGAAACTTCAAGTGAAACCGAAACGTCAAGTGAAACCGAAACCGAAAAGGAAACACAAGAACAATAAAATAAAGAAAAAGGCTCGCTCCCTTCGGAGCGAGCCTCAATTTTTACTATTTATTCGCCGATAATGATTTTTAGCGAATCCCAAACGGGAGAATTTGTGTCTTTATAGAATTTTTCCATATTTTCAATGCCCGAAACCGATTTTTCAATGATGAATTCGCCGTTGTCAAAGCTTTGGGCAAGGTGCGCGGCGTAGCCGTAAAGATCGCCGTATTTTTCGGTAAATTCGGGGGTGCAGGAGTTGACTGTGCCAATAAGGTCGATGACCTCGCCGTCCTTCATTGTTACAGTAAAGGATAAAACGCCTTCCGCCGAGCAGGATAGAGCGTATTTCTGAACGTCGCAGCGCTCGGTCCATTGGTAGGTCTTGGTTTCAACAAAGCAGACCTTGGTTATGGAGCTTTCGTCAAGCCTTGTAAAAGTATTGGCGGAAAAGATCGCGAATAGCAGAGAAAGGCAGATGCAGGCCGCCGTTACTATGCGGGATACCTTTTTTGCCTTGGCGTCGTCCTTATCGTTGCCGAATTTTATCAGGTGAACGATGAATATCGCCTCGTACAGTACGAATGCAACGGTAAGGCCAGTAAGGGATAAGGGAAGGAGGGCACAGGCGGCGTTATTCCCGAGCCTTGCTCCTATCAGCCATCGGTTGAGGAAGGATGAAAGCACGGCGTATACGATAACGCCAACTATGACCAAAACCGTGCCCAAAAGCCAGGAAAGGCATCCGCCGCCCCGTTTTTTTGGAGAATTATTTATGTTGTTCACGTTGTTTGCCTCAAAAATCAAAGTACTCGGTAGAGCTTTGGCTCGGAAAGCTTGTCCATAATGGCGAGAGCCTCGCTCTCGGTCATCTCGCTCGCGGTTATAACGGCAACCCTGTCGCCATGCTCGATAAGCGCCTCAATGCTGCCAAAAAGCTTTTGTGCGCATTGAACCTTGGGCGCGCAGCCCGCGCACCTGTTGAATATGAACAGCCTCCTGCAAGAGAGAGAGGAAAAGTCCGCCATGTCAGCCGCCGCGGCAGTAATGAAGCAGGGAGCCTTTATTCCTTGAGCTCCGTGCGCTATAACATCGGCAATGTCGGCACAAACTGCGCTAGCCGTTGCAAGCTTGCCCGCGCCCTGACCGTAAAACATCGCCTTGCCCAGCATGTCGCATTCAACCATGATACCGTTGAAAACGCCGCTTATGCAAGCAAGCGGATCGGAGAGAGGAATGAGCCTTGGCGAAACCATGGCAAGAATGCCGTCATCCGTCATTTCGGCGTGTCCTATGAGCTTTATCGCATAGCCGAGCCTTGCGGCGATAGCCGCGTCCTCGCCCGTTATTTTAGTAATGCCCTCAACGTAAATATCGTTAGGAGAAATTATCTTTCCGTAAGCCAGAGCCGCCAGAATAACTATCTTGCGTGCCGCATCAAGTCCCTCAACGTCGGCTGCGGGATTTTTCTCGGCATAGCCCTTTGCCTGAGCATCGCAAAGCGCATCGTCAAATGCCGCGCCCTCGTTCATCATTTTGGTAAGAATGTAGTTGGTGGTGCCGTTGAGAATGCCGTTTATCTCGATAACGTTGTTTGATGCGAGATCGTTGCACATAGGGCGGATTATCGGGATACCGCCGCCAACGCTTGCCTCAAAGAGATAGGAAACGCCCTTTTCCTTTGCAATTCGGAGCAGCTCCGCGCCGAAATTGGCAACCACCTCTTTGTTTGAGGTGACAACGCTTTTGCCCGCAAGCAAAGCCGCCTTTGAAAAGTCGTATGCGGGGTGCGAGCCGCCCATCATCTCGGCAACGATGCTTACCTCGGGGTCGTTAAGAACGTCGTTGAAATCGTGCGTAACGAGATGGCCAAAGGGACTTTCGGGAAAGTCGCGCAGGTCAAGAATGTGCTTTATATTTATTTTTTCACCAAGCTTCTTTTCAAGAACGGCGCCATTTTGTGTCAACACCTCGGCAACGCCCGAGCCGACAACGCCAAATCCAAGTATAGCAACGTTAACCATTCAGGTTCCTTTCCGCGGCACAAAGTGCCTAAATATACATTAGTACGAATAATAAATTATTGTATCATATTTTCTGCAAAAAATCAATAGTAACTATTGAAAAAGTGCAAAATATATGGTACAATATAATTCAACCTAAAGTAAGGGGGAAACTTATGGCATCACTCGTAGGCAGCAAAAGAAACGTTAAGATATTCGTTCTTTATCTTATGCAAAATATAAACTATCCGCTCGACTATATAACGCTCAACGATATCGTTATGCAAAACGATTACGTTATGTACCTTGATTTCGCAGAATCATTCCATGAAATGCTTGATGCTTCTCTTATTGAAAGCGCGGGCACCAATGAGGCGGGCGACGAGGTGTTCGTCGTGTCGGAAAAGGGAAGACTCGTGGCGCAGGAGCTGCGCAGCGAGATATTGACCTCGCTCCTTGACAAGAGTCTGGAGTGTGCATTGCGCTACCTTGATTTTAAGAAGAGAGGCGTAAAGATCTCCAGCCGCGTTGAGCTGCGCGAGGACGGAAGATATAACGTTGTCTGCGCCATTAAGGAAAAGGATATCGTCATTATGGAGAATACCGTTGTGGTTGATACCGAAAACCGCGCGCGCAGAATGGAGGATAACTTCCGCGATCACCCCGAGGTCGTCTATAAGGGCGTTCTGGCTCTGCTCTCGGGCAATATAAATTTCATATTCAATTAACGTCGGATCAGGTAAAAACAGAAAAAAAGGGCACCCTTTATCCAATCCGCGCAAAAAAATTACCCGTCAAATTTTACGAAATTTTGAGGATAAATTTGTCACTTATGCGCAAAAGGGAGGATAAAGGGTGCTTTTTATGCACAAAAACATTGTTGGTGTTTTGTGGTTATTGCACAATGAAATCGCAAAAAATGACACAATAACCAAATACATTGAACAAAATGGGTGTTGACCATTCAACAAACAAGTGGTATAATTAACGTGTATACTTATATATGGAATAAGTGTCAGGTGGCAAATGGAACAAGTATCGGATATTTTAGCATACGTAAAGCTGGCGCAAGCAGGTGACCAGGCGGCTTTCGAGGCGTTAAAGGATAAATACAAGCCCCTGCTTGAATCAAGCGCGCGCAGAGCCACGGTTGAGGGAATGAACTCGCAGGACGTGGAGGATCTCGGTCAGGAGGCGCTTGTAAACTTTTATCGCGCCGTTTGCAGCTATGATTGCGAGAGGCACGGAGTTGAATTCGGCCTTTATGCAAAGATCTGCATTGATAACGGGCTCGTTTCGTTTGTTCGTTCATATATGAGAAGGCGCAGGAAAATGACCGTTCCGCTCTCCGAGGGTGACGAGCTTTATGAGGAGATAGAGGACCCTTTGGAGTCGCTTATACAAAGCGAAAAGGAAACCGAGCTTGTGCATACTATAAAAAATCACCTGTCGGATTACGAAAACCGCATCTGGTGGCTATACGTTTCGGGTAATACGGTATCCGAAATAGCGCAAAGAATTGGTGCGCCCGGCGCGAAATCCGTTTCCAACGCTATATACAGGATTAGAAAAAAGCTGAAAAGCATCATTGAGGACCCAAACTAAAGGTAAAAACTCCCATGGGAGCTTTACATATTTGTCCACTGTAAAAGCGAAGTGTGACATTATCATTTACACAACAAAGTGAGGTAGAAAAAACAATGTGCGAAAACGAAGTAAAAGTAGAAGTTGCTGAAGAGGTAGTATACGAGGATATCACTCTTACCTGCAGAGATTGCGGCCAGGAGTTTGTATTCACCGCAGGCGAGCAGCAGTTCTACGCAGAGAAGGGCTTTAAGAACCAGCCTAAGTGCTGCAAGGCTTGCCGCGACAAGAAGAAAAATGCTGAAAGAGGCGAGCGCCAGTACTTTATCGCAACCTGCTCTGAGTGCGGCGGCGAGGCAAAGCTGACCTTCCAGCCTTCCAGCGACAGACCCGTTTATTGCAGCAAGTGCTTTGAGATAAAGCGCTCTGCTCGATAAAACTGTAATAAAGGGACATTAAATGGGGTTTCGCTTTTAACTTTCGTTTATATATTGTCAACTAAATTATAGTAATATGGCCCCGCAGGGAATACTCTGCGGGGTCATGTCGTTTTTCAGGTGTTAACGCTCTGTGTCGGGGCGTTTTCTTTGATTCTGGCGAGTCTTTTGCCGTATTGCTTTTCGGTAAGCAGAGAGGCGTTCAAAAGGTCAAATTCGTCGTTTCCCAGCGTCTTTGTAATGAGGAGTAGACCAACGTAAAGAGAGATCGAGATAATTATGGAAATAACAAGCCCCAAGGCCTCGTTTGGCGCAAAGGGAAGAAAGCCCAGCAAAAGCCGCGCGCCCTGCGTAGCTCCTACAATGCAGAGAATGGGCATAACTATCTGGTGAAAGACTTTTGGCCTTATACCGCTGACGGAGATCATTTTTATAAGACTTAACGTTGTGTTAAGTATCTCCGTGGCGTAAATAGAAATAACGTATCCCCAGATGCCGAGCCTTGGTATGAGCGTCAGCGCAAAGAGGCAGGCAGTCAACGTGTCTATGATGTTGACGTTCATAGAATACACCTGATGCCCCGACCCCTTGAGCACGGCGTCCACCATTCCGTCCACGTACATAACGGGAATGAGCGGCGCGAGAACGCGAATATAAAGCGCCGTTTCGGCGTTGTTGTAGATCAGCGTGCCAAGCTCGTTTGAGAAAAATATCATAATGCCCGAAACACCTATGGAAAAGAACATTGACATCGTCAGGGCGCGATAGCAGGAACGCTCAAGGCGCACCGTGTCGTGCCGCACACAGCATTCGCTGACCTCGGGAATGAGCAGACCTGCGAAGGAGTAGATCATGGCGGAGGGGAAAAGCAGGAGTGGGAGCGCCATTCCGTGCAGAGCGCCGTAAGATGAGAGCGCCGCGGACCAGCTCTTTCCGCTCTTATGTATACCGCGCGGCACCAAGACGTGCTGAAACGTTGAGAGTGCCGAGCGAATGCAGGCGCTGAAGGTTACGGGCAGCGTGATGCCTAACAGCTTTTTTGCAACAGGCTCGCCGCGGGATCCTGTCGCCGCGCGGGCAAGCTTGAATTTTGTGTCGAAAAGATATAGAGCAAAGGTTATCGCAAGGGAGAAAAATTCCGCTGCGGCGCCGCCCAGCACAAGCAGGACACACATATTCTCGGGAGTTCCCGTGGCAAAAGCGGTCATAAGCATCATGGTTGCGCCGATTTTTATAAATTGCGCCGCGATGCCCGCGGCGGCATGTATCTTAACTCGGCGAACCGCCGTAAAATATCCGCCAAGGCAGGAGCATATCGCAATGGGAACAAGCGTTATGGCAAGACAGCGCAGGGAGGGGATAGCGCGCGCGTCCGTCAGTATATGGCGCGCGATGGGCTCGGAGAGTGAGAAGAGCAGGAGAGATACCGCGCTTCCCGTTAACGTGCAGTACAAAAGACAGCGCCTCATGCATTTTTTGGCAAGCGCCGCATCTCCAAGACCCAAGGCGTCCGATACCAGCCTCGTTGTGCCGAGATTGATGCCTGCGGAGGCGGCGGTGATAGCCAGAGCATAAACGCTGCCGAGCAGCGAGAAAAGTCCCATAGCCTCGCTGCCCGCGCGGTTTGATACGTAAACGTTGAAAATAACGCTTACCAACCGCATGGCAAGCGCAGTTAGCGTCAGAGTTATGCCGTTTATAAAAAAAGTTCTTGTTTTAGAAGCCATTTGCGCATCCCCAAATCTTTATTTTGCTAATTAAATGTTATGATAGCAAAAAAAAATTTATTCTATGGGAAGACCGCGCACAAAAGGCGACCCGACTGTGTCGGGCCGCCTTATTTTATTGATTATTCAGTTCTGAGAGCTATAACGGGGTCCTTCTTTGCCGCGGAGCGAGAGGGAATTATTCCCGCAACAAGCGTAAGGATCATGCTGATAATAACCAGTATCACCGCACCCTCCCAGGGCAGAATGGCTCTGATGTTGTCAAGACCCGTGAAGTACTGAACGATAGCCGTTATCGGAACGCAGAGTATAAGCGTTGAGATTATACCGATAGCGCCCGCCGCAAGACCGATGATAAGAGTTTCGGCGTTGAACACGCGCGAAACGTCCTTTTTGGAAGCACCGATAGCGCGGAGAATACCGATCTCCTTTGTTCTCTCGAGAACCGAGATGTTCGTGATAATACCTATCATTATCGAGGAAACCACAAGGGAAATGGCAACGAAAGCGATAAGCACGTAGGATATCGCGTTGACTATAATGGTGACAGAGGACAT
Organism: Clostridia bacterium; assembly: GCA_017414605.1. The sequence goes on along the minus strand of JAFQLG010000062.1, from coordinate 5,312 downwards.
AAGCGCGCCCACAAAATCGCTGTATTGGAGCTTATCCTTTTTGTCCTCCTGACTATCGTTGTAATCGGCAATAAACTGCTCGATAAAGTCCTTGGATTCAAAGTCCTTTGCAAAGAAGCTTATCGCATCGGGAGAAGCCAGCTCTGCATCGTCAAGCGTTTTGAGAACGCTCTCGTAGGTCGCATCGATCTGAGGTGCCATGCCGTAAAGCGTTTCCTCCAGCTGAATGAATGCCTCGTCATCGGCTTCAAGCGTACCGAGAAGCGTTACGAATATCTCCTCGTTGACCTGCATAGTCTTTATACTTTCGGTCAGCTTTGTGTAGATCTCGCTCATTGCCTCCTCGCCCGCAAGGTCGCAAAGACCGTCGATGCCGCCGAGCAGAGTGTAGATGCTCATGGGATTGGTCATAAGCGAGGGCATAGAAGCCTTGAGGTTGTCCGCGTTCAGCTCAACGCCCGCAGTTGCGGAAACGATACCGCAGATAGCGTTCACTTGATCCTTGTCAGCCGCAACGGCCGCATCGATCACCTCGCCCAGGATCTCAGCCTGCTGCATAGGATTGCACATCATAAGGTGCGTAAGGAAGTTGTCGGCGGTGGTTTCAGCCTCAATGGCAATATAATCGTTCACCTTGTTGTAAATCGGCTGCATAGCCTCTTGTGTGGGAATTTCAGCAAGACCGGAAATGCCGTTGTAGGCAAGCAGAACGCTTGTAACGTCAAGAACGGGGAGCAGCTTTGTAAAGTTGTCGGCAGTAACGTCAATTCCGCCCGTTGTGCCCGAAACAATGGTACAAATGGTGGAAACGCCGCGCTTGGTGACGTCGCCCTCCTTAGCCGCGGTAAGCACCTCGTCAAATATCTCTGCCTGCTTGTCTGTCGGGAGCAGCATATACATTCCGAGGAAGGATTGCTTGTCCGTAACCTGAATTCTGTCGGAAAATTCGGGGTTATTGAGGATCTGCTCGGTCATATAAGCATAGAACATATCCATAGTTGCCGCATCGATCTTGTCAACCAGCTCCTGAATGGTTTCGGGAGTGTACTTTGTGCGCTCAAATGCAAGACCCGTAAGAACGTTGACGTTGGGGGTCTTTTTCTGCTGATTGATGACCTCGCTGTCTGCGTTCTTCCCGAGAACGTACTCGGTCAGCGCCTTGGTGTAGCCGATAGCGCCCGAGATAGAGGTCGCAGCCGCGCCTTCCTTGGGGCGAACGATACCAACTATCTTAACGTCAACGCCGTTTTCGGTAACGTAAGCCTCCTGGTCAAATCCGGGAGTTTCGCGCAGATCGGTCCAAACGTTGTAGGTACCGTCTGCCGTTTCATATGTCTTGGAGGTCTTTTCAAAGAAATCCGCCGTTGTGAGCAGCTTGAACTTGAGGTTGAGGAAGTAATCGTAGGAGAAGGGATCCATGTCGGTAGGCTTGTATTCGCCGTTCATCAGGTCTTTCATTTCCTCCTCGATATCCTCGGGGTTGAGAATACCCAGCATATAAAGCGTCATCTTGCTTATCTGGTTGTTGGAGTTGACAACCAAAACGACTTCGTCGTGCGCGCCCTCGGTTGGCCAGCTGCCTGCGATGACCTCATATTGCTGATCGAGAATGCCCTGATTGTTTATCATCTCGGAGAAGACGTCCATTCCCATTCCGCCGCTCATTTCCATAAGGTCGGTCATTCCCGAGAATGCGTCACCCATGTATTGGAACAGCGTTTCCATACCAACCTTGACCTTACCGTCCGCGGTGTAGACCTGCAGATTGTAGTCGTAGGTGTATTGAATATCGCTTACGTGGTCCTTGAGAGTGTCTTTGTTGGCCTCAAGGTGTAATTTGAACTTTTCAAGGTTGTTTTCAACGGTGGAGGACATAGCGCCCATCATCGTACCCAGCGAATCGTCAACGTGGATCTCGTTTGAATCGGAATAATCCTTGCCGTTTGAGGTGCTGGTCATGGCCTCCAGCATAGCGGACATATCCTGCGTGTGCTTATTTATGGTAAGCGGATATGTGGAGAGTGTGTCCTCCTGCACCTGCGCGATAAAGGCGTTGATACCCGTTGAAAGCGCAAGAATAAGCGCGATGCCGATAATACCGATACTGCCTGCAAAGGACGTCATAATGGTACGGCCCTTTTTGGTTGCAAGGTTGTTGAGTGAAAGGGAAAGCGCCGTCCAGAATGACATGGAGGTCTTTTGCTTTTTCTTTTCCTTTCTTGCCGCCTTTTTCGCCTTGCGGTCGAGAGGGGCGGCTGCCTTTTGCTCGGCGGGGGGTGCTGTGTAGGGATCGGAGTCCGAGATGACCTCGCCGTCCAGAACCTTTATAATACGCGTCGAATAAGTTTCGGCGAGCTCGGGGTTGTGCGTTACCATTATGATAAGACGTTCGCGCGAGATCTCCTTGAGTATCTCCATTATCTGAACGCTGGTGGTAGTGTCCAGTGCGCCCGTGGGCTCGTCCGCCAAAAGAATTTCGGGGTCGTTTACGAGCGCGCGCGCAATAGCAACTCTCTGCATCTGACCGCCGGACATCTGGCTGGGTCTTTTGTGTATCTGGTCGCCAAGGCCAACGCGTTGGAGCGCGGCGATAGCGCGCTTACGTCTTTCCGCCTTTGAAACGCCCGAAAGAGTTAGCGCCAATTCAACGTTTGAAAGCACGGTTTGGTGGGGAATAAGGTTGTAGCTCTGGAATACGAAACCGATAGAGTGATTTCTGTAGGAATCCCAATCGCCGTCCTTAAAGGTCTTTGTGGACTTTCCGTTGATCATAAGGTCGCCGTCCGTGTATCTGTCCAGACCGCCGATTATGTTGAGCAGAGTTGTTTTACCGCAACCCGAGGGACCCAATATCGAAACGAATTCACTCTTGCGGAATTCAATGCTGACTCCGCGGAGCGCGTGGACCGCCTCGCTGCCCGTAACGTAATCCTTGGTAATTTGCTTAAGTTTTAACAAGGTTTTTTCCTCCTCGAAAAAATATCTAAATAATTTTATCACTATTTTGTAAACACAGTATGAATGCTACCATACCAAAGTGGATTTTTATTGTAGTTTTTGTGAAAACAAATGGAATATAATATAAAATAACAAGTATTTGCCCCCTTACACTTGAAAAATGCGGAAAAAGATGTTATAATTGGTTAGTTATAAATCAAATGCTTAAGGAAAAGGCAAATGAAGACTATATTGAAGTTTTTAAGAAAATATAAGCTGGAATGCTTTATGGCGCCGTTTTTCAAGCTGCTTGAGGCTTGCTTTGACCTTTTTGTGCCAATCGTTGTAAAGTATATAATGGATGAAGGCATCAAGAATGGCGACACCTCGTACGTAATTTCGGGCTGTTTAGTGCTTGCCGCGCTTGGCGTGGTCGGACTTTTGTGCGCGCTTGTTGCGCAGTATTTTTCGGCTCGTGCGGCGGTTGGCGTTGCTGCGGCAATGCGAAATGCGGTGTTTGCTCATCTGCAAACTTTCTCGTATTCGCAGTCGGACAAGCTGGGCCGCTCGTCCATGATAACGCGCATGACAAGTGACGTAAATCAGGTGCAAACGGGTGTTAATATGACGCTCCGCCTGTTTTTGCGCTCGCCCATAATCGTTTTCGGCGCAATGATAATGGCTTCCTTGATCAGCGCGGAATATATCGCGCTTTTTGCCATAGTAATTCTGGTTTTGTCAGTGATAACGTTCTCCATAATCCTTGCGGGCGTGCCGCTCTATAAAAAAGTTCAGACAAAGCTTGACAGGGTAACGGGAAAGACAAGGCAAACGCTTGGCGGCGTGCGAGTAGTGCGCGCATTCAACCGTCAGGAGAGCGAGATAGCCGAGTTCAACGAGGCAAATAACGCGCATACGGACGCGCAGAATTTCACGGGAAGAATAACCGCGCTGTTAAATCCCTTGACCGCGGTAGTAATAAATATCGGCATAATCGCGATATTGCACATCTCGTCTGCCGAGATAAATTCGGGCAATATGTCGCAGGGGGACCTCTTTGCGCTTTATAACTATATGTCGCAGATACTCGTGGAGCTTGTAAAGCTTGCAAACACCGTGCTTATAATCGTAAAAGCCGTTGCCTGCTCGCACAGAATACAGTCGGTTATGGATATCCCTGCGGGAATGGAGATCACTCCTGAAGGTGCGCAGGCCGCAAGCGGCGGCGACTTTGCCGTTGAATTTGACAACGTTTCGCTCACCTATGAGGGCGCGGGAGCCCCCTCGCTTGAGGGAATAGACCTAAAAATAAAGCGGGGAAGCACGGTTGGTATAATCGGAGGCACTGGCTCTGGCAAGACCTCGCTTGTAAATCTGATACCCCGTTTTTACGACGCGACCGAGGGCTGTGTCAGAGTATTCGGTAAAGACGTTAAGAGCTATGACCCTGCCGCGCTGCGCGATAGCATTGGCATCGTGCCTCAAAAGGCGGTGCTTTTCAAGGGCAGCATTCGCTCAAATCTCATGTGGGGCAAGCAAAATGCCACCGATGAGGAGCTCTGGAGCGCGCTTGAGGCGGCGCAGGGTAAGGATTTCGTTATGGACAAGGAGGGCGGACTTGAAGCCCCCGTTGAGCAATTCGGAAGAAATTTCTCGGGCGGTCAGCGCCAAAGACTGACGGTTGCGCGCGCCCTTGTGCGCAAAGCACCCATTCTGATACTTGACGATAGCGCATCCGCGCTTGATTTTGCAACCGAGGCAAGACTGCGCCAGGCGATAAAGACGCTTGACTATGACCCAACTGTGTTTATTATTTCGCAAAGAACCTCGTCTATAAGCCACGCGGACGTGATCGTGGTGTTGGAGGAGGGCCGCGCTGTCGGCATAGGAACTCACGCCGAGCTGCTTGAAAATTGCGGCGTGTACCGCGAGATATACGAGTCGCAGTTCAAGGGAGGTGAAGCGTAATGTCATCTGCCAAGAAAGCTAAAATGAACGGGGCGCAAACCCGCCGCATTGTCGGCATAATTTTCAGATACCTCAAAAAATACAAGGCGCTTTTCGCGCTTACGCTTGTAATGAACGTGATACTCGTTGCCGAAACGCTGTACGTTCCCATTCTTGTAGGCCGCGCGATAGATATGGCGGTGGGCCGCGGAAACGTTGATTTTGAGGGTATATTCAGGATACTTGTAACCATTGGCATAATTGCTGTTGTGGACGTACTTTTGCAATGGCTTATCAACGTTTGCAACAACCGCATAGCGTTTGGAACGGCGAGAAGACTGCGCCGCGATGCCTTTGCCAAGATACAGGAGCTTCCGCTCTCGTACATCGACACAAAGCCGGTTGGTGACGTTGTCAGCCGCGTAGTA
>JAFQLG010000061.1 GCA_017414605.1 Clostridia bacterium | reverse complement strand
GCCGCCGAAGGCTTCGATAACAACGGGACCGATCATACCGGGTATCATATTACCGATCATAGATCCAACACCACGCGCAGATGACAAGGATGCACGCTCAGTATCATTTGTGGACATTGCGGAAAGAAGCGAGCCCATAGGAATGTTGAACATTGTGTAAGCCGCCTCGTAGAGTATCTTGAACGAGAAAAGTGCTACAAGGGTAGCAATTCCGTCAAAGAATGTGGGAACTGTCCAAAGAGCAATCGCCGTGATTGCGAGAAGAGGTGTTGAACGGAGCAACCAAGGACGGAACTTGCCGTTTTTGTTCTTGTGTTTTGCAAACGCCTTGTCCATAAGTGCGCCCATCATAGGGTCATTGATAGCATCCCAGATCGTCCATACAAGTGTAAGAGTGCCCATGATAATGGGATCGATCTTAAGCACGTTGGTACAGTAAACCGCAAAGATGCTTGCCATAAGTGCGAAGGTCATACATCCGCCGCAATCGCCGAACATATAGCCGAGCCAATGCTTGGTGGTCAAACCGCCTTTACCAAGCTTTTTTGTTTTTGCCATGTCTTTTTCCTCCAGTGTTATATATTTTTTATGACAATCAAAATTAAGTTGGCTTTCTTACAAGCCTTTTTTGTATTCGCTCTGCAATATGGAGCAAATGCCTATATCGCGATACACTCCTTTTACGAGCATTCCCTGTCTTATAGTGCCCTCAAAGCTCATGCCGATCTTTTCCATTACTCTTCTTGAAGCATCATTTCCCATCATAAATCTGCATTCAATGCGGTTGAGCGCCAGATTTTCAAATCCAAAGCTCATAACCGCGCGAACCGCCTCGGTGGCGATGCCGCACCCATGATATTCGGGATTGATAACGTACCCTATTTCACCGAAATTGTGCTGAAAGTCAAATCTCGTAAATCCACAAGTACCTATCATCCTGCCGCTATCCTTAACAACTACCGCCCAGTCAAAAAACTCACCCGATCTGTATCGGGTCTGCAGATATGACACGTACTCAAAGGTATATGCCTTGCTTGGATGAGGCGACCACGTCAAATACTCCGTAAGCTTTGAATTTTTGGCATACTCATACATATCGTCAATGTCGTCAAGAGATATCTTTCGCAATATCAGCCTCTCGGTGCTTATCGTGGGCATGCGCGAAAAGATCTTGTAAATCGCTTCTTTCTTCATATCCCTCTCCAAGTTTGTACATTACTTTATCATTATAACTCAATTTTGCGGAAAAGTCAAAACTTTTTTGCATATTTTTCAAATAAAACATAAAAATTCTCATTTTTTATGGTATAATTATATAAATCCGAGAGGCAGGGTGACTTATGGACTATCTTTCAAATGACTATCTGATACCCGTGGTGTTGGGCGACGGTGATGCAGCAACGGCTGTCGCAACGTATATACACCAAAAAACGACCATACGCCCATATTTGTTATCCAAAAACCATACTTTTCGGCAGCGAATACTATGCAGATGTAAAAAGCTCATATCTTCAAGCGAGTTTTGCATTGTAGCTTCCCTTTGCGATCTTGCGGTAAAATTAGAGCCCTTGGGCTCACCCTTGCTCGTTTACACAAATGGATACGAGGAGATAATCTCGGATCATGCCGAAGAAATTGAAAGCAGATACGTTACCGTTTTTGCCAGTGATTTGATGAACAACCAAAAGGAACTCTGACAGCTATATGAAAATCCAGGATATAATCCAAAAAATTGAAGTTACTTCTCTTTACGTGCCCGAAGAGCTTTATAGGCGCACAGTGCTTTCCCTATGCCATAGCTCTACTTCCGCATGCCCAACCTGCGCTTTTTTCTGTAAGAGGGGCGCTGTGACGGACGGCCATGATTACGCTTATGCCGCATATCTCAACGGAGCAAGGATATTTATAGCGGAGCGAGAGCTCAACCTGCCTCCAGATGCCGCGGTAGTTATTACACCGAATTCCGCATCTGCTCTTGCGCACGTCGCCGTTGATTTTTACGGTGATCCCGCAAAACAAATGAAGCTCATAGGAATAACGGGAACAAAGGGCAAGACAACGGTTGCGATCTCACTATATAACATAGCTTCTGCGCGCGGTATCGCTTGCGGATATATCGGAACGAACGGAATATATTACAACGGGAAACAGTTTGAAACTGCAAACACCACACCCGACGTAGTACAGCTTCAGCAAACTCTTGCAGAAATGCTTTCAGAGGGCGTAAAAACCGTATTTATCGAGGTGTCCTCGCAGGCTCTCTGGCAGAAGCGTATATACGGTCTTACCTTTGACACTTGTGTGTTTACAAACCTCTATACTGACCATATCGGCGGAGTTGAGCATCCAACCTTTGAGCACTACAGAGATTGCAAAAAGCTTTTGTTTACAAGCTATCCTTGCCAAAATATCGTTATAAATGCGGATTGCCCATACTGCGATTTTATGCTGGATGGTATAAGCGGCAAAAATGTTCTCAAGGTTTCGGCAAGCGGGAATGAGCAATGCGGCATATATGCAAAGAGCGCCATAAAGCTAAAGAGTAAAAACATACCCGGCGTTTCATTCAGCTGCTATGTCAGCGAGCGCAAGCATGACGTATTTATTCCTATGCCCGGAATGCATAACGTTGAAAATGCTCTGCTGATCCTCGGCGTATGCAAGCTTATTGGAATTGAGGTTGCAAAGGCAGTTTCCCTGCTCGCCTCTCTTTCAGTCAGCGGCAGATTTGAAACGGTACAGCTTAACAGCAAACCTGATTCTCTTTTTATAATCGACTACGCGCACAACGGCGCAAGCCTCACCGCTGTTCTCAAGTCGTTAAGAGAATACGAGCCGAGCCGCATTATTTGCCTTTTTGGCAGCGTTGGCGGAAGGACATATGGTCGCAGGCGCGAGCTTGGCGAGGCGGCACGCGACTATGCGGACGTTCTCATCATAACCTCCGATAACCCCAACCGAGAACCACCGATGTCGGTAATCAACGAGATTAACGAGGCAGTTGGCGAAACGGATAAACCCGTATATCTCATTCCCGATAGAAAGCAAGCTATTCAAAAGGCCGTTGAGATCGCCGGTGACGGAGATTACGTTCTCCTTGCGGGCAAGGGACATGAAACCTATCAGCTCATTAACGGAGAGCGGATAGAATTCTCGGAGCGCAAGATTCTTGCTCTGTCCGATGCCATTTATTCAACGAAAATCACATAGTAAAAAAGCACCGCTTAACCATTGCGTCAAGCGGTGTTTTCTATTCGGTTATGCCTTGAGGCTCTTGATTATCGTTTCTATCTCTACCGTGCTCTTGCATTTCATTATCTCATCGCGAACGGATGCCGCACCGCGCATTCCCTTTACATAAAGTGCGGCGTGTTTTTTTATCTCGGCGGCGCCAACGTGCTCGCCTTTATGCTCCCGCATAAGCTTTATATGTTCAAGGCAAACGTCAAGGCGCTCGTTCAGCGTTGGCGGAGTGTAATCTCTGCCCTCCAGCCCTGCGGCTATTTCCTCAAATATCCATGGCTCTCCCAAAGCGCCGCGGCCTATCATAACGCCGTCACAGCCCGTTTGATCCATCATATAAACGGCGTCCTTTGCACTCTTGATATCACCGTTGCCGATAACGGGGATATTTACGGCGTTTTTAACGCTTTCAATTATGGACAGATCGATACCCGGATTGTACATTTGTTCTCGCGTTCTGGCGTGCACACAAATAAGAGAAGCGCCCGCCTCGCTGACAGCTCTTGCCACCTCTGCGGCGTTCTTACTGCTATCATCCCAGCCCGCTCTGATCTTTACGGTAACGGGAGTATGATCAAGCGCCTTTACAGTTTCTTCAACGATCCTTGCCGCCAGACAAGGATCTTTCATTAGCGCGCTTCCCTCGCCGTTGCCAACGATCTTGTGCATGGGACAACCCATATTGATATCAATGGCGGTTGGTTCTACATCCGAATAGCAGAATTTATAGTTCCTCTGCTCTATCATTGCGGCGGCTCTCGCAACGTACTCCGGCTCGCTACCGAACAACTGTATCGCCATAGGCAGCTCTTCGGCGATTACTCTTGCAAGCGGGGCCGTTTTGTATATTTTCTCGTCGCCCTTTTTTATTATCTGCTCGTAGCAAAGCGCCTTTGCCGACACCATTTCGCTGACGGTGTATTCCACCCCGTGCTCGCGGCAGATGCGGCGAAAGGAGCGGTCCGTAAATCCTGCCATCGGCGCCAACATAAGTCCATGCTCAAGGTAGCAGTTTCCAATTTTAATTTTGCTCACTTTTTTCTCCAAAGCTTATTTGCTGACAATATCGTTTATTATCTCACCCGCCATAATAAGTCCCATTACGGAAGGAACAAACGAAAGGCTTCCAGGTATATTTTTGCCCGTCACCTCGTCCTTAACGTTACTTGTGATACGCGGATCTTCTTTTGAATATACCACCTTAAGATTCTTTATTCCCCTTGTCTTGAGCTCTCTGCGCATAACGCGCGCCAGAGGACAGACCTCTGTTTTGCTTATATCGGCAACCTCGAATCTTTTGGGGTCTGTCTTGTTGCCTGCGCCCATTGCGGAAATTACGGGGATTGCAAGCTTATATGCTCTTTCGACTATCTCAAGCTTTGCAGCCACGGTATCAACGGCGTCCGCGATATAGTCATAATTCGAAAGGTCAAAATCGTTCGCGTTTTCGGGCAAATAGAAAACGTTATGTGCCTTGACCTCACACTCGGGATTTATGTCAAGCATTCTCTGCTTCATAACCTCAACCTTTGGCTGACCAACCGTTGAGTGAAGCGCGATTATCTGACGGTTTATGTTTGACAGCGAAACTGTATCGCGGTCAAAAATATCGATATGGCCGATTCCGGCGCGAGCCAAAGCCTCACACAAATATCCACCAACACCTCCAACGCCGAAAACGGCAACTTTGGCATCTCTGAGTTTTTCAATCGCCTCGTCACCGTAAACGTATGCCGTTCTTAAAAATTCTTGGGGTATGCTCATTTTCTCATCTCCTTGAATTCGTTGCCACTATTGTATCACACTTTTGACAAATAATCAAGTTTCTGACATCAAAAATAAAAAAAAGAGCGCAAACAAAATGTTTGCGCCTTTTTCGCCCAATCAGCGTAAAAATCTGAATCTATGGCGTAATCTGTTGATATAAAGCGATATTATCCTTGTCAATGCTATATCGTAGATAACGAACACGGCATTGACCAAAACGACCATGATCACCGCAAATATTTCGGTTGCACTGCCATCTCCAAACATTGCCATAAAAGCATCTAAAAGCCCCTTGCCTGAGGATGCGTAGACCAAAAAATATGATATCACAACACATAAAAACAATGCCACATTCAGCGTCAGCATTTTTATTAGCCACGACACAGGTCTTGAAAGTCGTTCAACCTTTTCCTTTATCATGGGATAATAGCCGAAAAACGCTATGTAAAACCAGCCTGCCATTCCAAAATGAGAAAGTATGACGGAAAGAAGACCCGTTACTACGTATATTGCCCAAGGATATGCACCGCCAAGCTCTATTACCGCAAAAATGCAAAGAAAGGATGCAAGTGCCGCCGCGGAAAGATCAACCGTTTGTATAAGCGAACCTATGGACAGCAAAACCACGCCCAGAGCGCAGAGGACCGCGCCAAGCGTTAACTTCTTAGTCTTTTGTGAAACCCCGCGAGCCATAAGCCATTCCTTTCTGTTTTATACAGATACTTCTATCAACAGCAGCGAATAAGGTCGCCACCCATACATTCACAGCAGCAATCCGCGCAAAGAAGTCCTTGGCAAACGTCACAACCGGAGCATCCGCCAGAGCTCTGCGTCTGATATCCACCGCCGTATCCCTGAGCCTGCATATTGAGCCTATCCCTCGTTGCGCGATACTCGGCATTGGTAGGATCCATATTGCAAGCCTTATTTATCATATTCTGGGCATCAACGTAAAATCCCTTTTTGATAAGTACGCAACCCATAAGATAATGCCACTCTGCAGCGCGGTCACCCGCATCAACGCTGTTGAGCTCTGCCTCGGCGGCACCTATATTGCCCGTATTGATATTTCTTCTGATATTTGCATAGTTATATCCGCCGCTTTGAGAAGAATAAGAATTATTTGAGTATGAATTGTTGCCCGAGCGCATCTGCTGGATCTGCTCATAGGCATAGTTCACCTCTTTCATTTTTTCCTCTGCAAGCTCCTTGAGATCGCTCTCCGCATACTTATCGGGATGATACTTGCGCGCAAGCTTTCTGTATGCACTTTTTATCTCATCGTCACTCGCTGTGGGAGATACACCCAACACCTTGTAAGGATCTTTATATTCACCCATTTTTAAGTCGTTCCTTTCGTCTTTTTACAGTCGCATCGCAATCCCAAGGCCTGCTCTGCCGCCTTTGGCATTCCGCTATATATTATATTATTCACGATGCCCTCTATATTCGCGAGTTCACCGTACTCAATAAGATCAAACATCGGCTCTGCCGCAAGCAGTTCAAGCCTCATTGAATTGGCAATGCCAGCAAGCTCCTCGGCGGGTATTTCACCTCCGTAGAGCGATATAAATGCATTATAACGCTGCTTTTTGAGGTCTTCCGAAACGTCATCAGCCGCATCAACTATATATATCCAGCGTCCTATGTGCTTGCCGATATTATACATAATGGTTTTGCTTGTGCCCTCAAGCCCGCAACACATTATCTCTGCCAATATTTCACCAAAGGCTTCTGCAGGCACGTCTACGCTGTTCAATCCGCTCTTTTCGATCTCGGATAGCTTTTTGAGTCCCGCCGCAACCTTTCCGTCAAGCTCTGCATAGTTTTTTTTCAGAGCCCTGCGCCTCATTTTGCGGGCAAGCGGCATGGTAATTTTTGCGCGCAACTTTTTCAGGCCTCGCTCATCATTCAGGTCGTCAAGCGTTTTGCCATACGTCAGAATAGCC
>JAFQLG010000060.1 GCA_017414605.1 Clostridia bacterium | reverse complement strand
TTTTACTTTTTAGAGTTGTGTTCTCTCTTGGTTTTTTTGACAGATTCTTTTTCGCACTTGCTTTTTTGCTTTGTACTTTCTTCTTCTGTTGTTCAATTGTCAAGTTTCAATTCCGCTGTCACCCTTTTTCGCGACAGCTTTATTATTCTACCATTTTACCTTATATTTGTCAAGCATTTTTTTCAACTTTTTTTCATTTTTTACGTTTTTGTCAATAATTTTGTAAATTCGCACAAATCCACAACGACAAATTGCGCAAAAGTGCCAATTTAGAAAACTTAACATTGACTAAAACCCAGCATTTTGGGGCAAAAATATGAAAAATCCACAATTTTGGGAGATGACGCACGACATGCTGACTATATTTATCAGAACGGTTATCATTTACTTTTTGTTGCTTTTAACCATGCGCCTTATGGGCAAGCGGCAGCTGGGCGAGCTGGACGTCAGCGAGCTTGTCATTACCATTCTCCTCTCCGAAATAGCAACGACGCCGATAACCAATCCAAACCGTCCCCTACTTGAAGCCATAGTTCCTATCGCAACGCTGGTAACGCTTGAGATAATTACCTCTGCGCTCATTCTGCGCTCCCCTGTTTTCAAGACCGCGCTATCCTCAAAGCCCGCCGTCCTTATTGCAAAAGGGGTTATCGACTATAAAAAAATGCGCAAGGTGCGCATCTCACTTGAAGAACTGATAAGCCAATTGAGACAAAACGGAATTTTTGACATGTGCGAGGTGGACTACGCCATACTTGAGGAAAATGGCAAAATGTCGGTCATTCCCAAAAATGCCAACCGCCAGCCCGACAAGACCGACCTTGGCATCAACTGCAAGGACAACGGCGTTATGCACATCATAATCTCGGACGGGTGCGTGGACAGTCACGGACTGAAAATCATAAAAAAGGACCGCGCCTGGCTTGAGAGCAAGCTCAAAAAGCTGAACTTGTCTATTAAAGATGTTTTTTGCATGACGGTTGACGATTCTGGCAAGATTTTCATTCAACAACACGATGGCAAACAGATAATAAAAGGAAAAAGCGGCTGACGCCGCCTTTTCTTTTACTTATTCTTTTTTCCTTTACATATATCGGCGAGCGGACACTCGGCGCACCTCGGAGAGCGTGCCTGACAGGTATCTCTGCCGAATTGCACTATTCTGTGACAAAAGTCGCTCTGCTCCGCGGGCTCGACTATTTCTGCCATTATCCTTTCAACCTTTGTGGGATCCTTGAGCGTTTCCTCATAAAAGCCAAGTCGACCGCAAATGCGGATACAGTGCGTATCGGCAACGATGGCAGGCATTTTGTAAAGGTCGCCGAGCAGGAGATTTGCTATCTTCCTGCCAACGCCCGACAGGCGCAAAAGGTCGTCCATATTATCGGGTATTTTGCCACCAAATTCTTCTATGAGCATACGGCATGACGCCACTATGTCGCGCGCCTTGGTGTGATACAGACCGCAGGGGCGAACTATCGTCTCAACGTCCTCAACGCTTGCATTTGCTATGCTTTCAAGTGTAGGAAATTTTGCAAAAAGCTCGCGACACACGATATTTACACGCGCGTCGGTGCATTGCGCCGACAGTCTGCCCATTATGAGTAGCTTCCAGCCGTTATGTAGTCCGCCGCCCCATTCAAGCGCGCAAAATGCCTCGGGATAAACACCCTTTAAGCGCTCAACCACCTCGACCGCCAAATTTATCTTGTCTTTTTTTGTCATAATTCTTGCCTTTTAGTTTTTGTACTGCTCTATTATACAATAAATGAAGAAGAATGTCAACTTTCAGTTTTGCTCCAGCAGCTTTGCGCGCAAAAGCTCGGCATCCGCCTCGTCACAGACACCATCACCGTTTACGTCTGCGCATATCTCGCAAAGCTTGCCCTGACCGCCTTGTATTCTCAACAATATCAGGTCGTAAAGCTCCGCGCCGCCGCTGTGGTCACCGTCACCCGAGGCCAGCTTATGGGTAAATGCCGAAAGATCACGGTCATCATATTGCTTTGACGTGCATTCTACTCCGTAAGCCGAATACCAATCCTTGTGTCCCTGCTCTTCTGCTTTTTCGTCAGAGCACAAAAAATGGCGGCGCGTGGGCTGCTCTCCATCGTCCCAAGTCACGTCGCAATGATACCATTCGCCGTCTATTTTCACCATATTCCATATGTGATTTATAGTGTCCGACGCAACGTAACAGCACTCTATGGAAAGCTCGCGCAAAATCGCCATATAAGTCCACGTATAGCCCTGACACGTCCCCGTTTTATTTACCAAAAACTTATACATATCGTCGCTTGCATACAAAAGGTCGTAGGTATATTGCTCGCACAAATAATCGTGCACAAAAAGTGCCTTTTCAGCGTCGTTCATGTTGGGATGCACGAGAGAGGCTATGCGCCGCACCTCGGCAAGACAAAACGTGATCATTTGCGTTGCCTCCTCGGGAGTTACCGTGTATTTTGGCTTTATGTAAAACATGCTGCCGTCATTTTTATAATAATAGGAAAGCTTTGTGTCAACAAAAAAGAGATACGGGTCGTTTTTTATGACAAACACGAACAGATCCGCTATCTCGTCGGGTGTAACTCCAAATTCCGTAAGGTCTATTTTTTCATCAAAGCTGTAAAAGCCCTGCTTTATCTTTTGTATGGCAAGAGTTTGCGCAAAGCTCCAGTTTTCTGCCCCTGCAGACATCGGGAAAACGCACATCAAGCTGAAAACTACAGCTACCGATAGTAAAATTGAGATTATTCTCAAGGCTCTTTTCTTGTAAAAAATAAGTACCACCGCCCAAATGAGTAATGGTACATTATATGAGATTTATTCCCTTTTTACCCCTTTTTAGAAATGTTCTGAAGTGGGTAAGGGGGCTTGGGGGAGAGGGAGAAACTTTTACCCAAAAGTTTCTCCCTCTCCCCCAAAATCAAAGCCAACTAATTTCCCCGCCGAGCCGTGTACCCGAAGAAATGGAACCCTGTATTCCAGGGCGGTGCTCTGTGCCCTATTTCACTGCTCCCAACATCTCGCACCCCACGGGGACAAGTCAACCGGCGGGGGTGAGGAGGTCTGCAAACCATAGAGCAACTTTATCCAAGCTCCATTAAATATTTGTAGGTCTCAATCAATGGATATCACGCACTAAGCAGGTTTTTTCTTTTTTAATTAAGCGTCGTAATCCGCCTCGCTGTCGAAAAGGTCGTCAAAATAAGCTGCAACCTTATCAAACTCAGCCTCATCATCAATGGTTTCAAACATGTCCTCGCCGTTCTCGTCGGTAACTCTCTTTAAGAGCACGTACTCGATAACTCCGTCCTCTGCCTCTGCCGCGTCAACGGGCTCCATAGCGTAGTAAACGGTACCGTCCAGCTCTGCCTCGCCGATGACCTCAAAGTCTATCTCGTTGCCTTCCTCATCGGTAAGCGTGCAAAAAAGCGCCTCGTCCTCGGTGAGCTCCATGTCCTTGTTTATGTTCTTATTATCTGCCATTTTATGTCCTCTTTCTGCGGCCTTGCCGCTATTTTTTCTTTACTTTATTTTACCATATCCAATCCTCTGTGTCAAGTCTCGGACAGAATATAATTGCTAACCAGCATGCCTTTATCGGTAAAGCGACACACAACTTTGTCGATATATACGAATTCGGGAGCAAAACGGGCGAAGGTGTTCCCATACAAAATGTCAAAGTCCTCGCCAAACAACGCTGAAAATTCTGCTTTGTCAATTCCGCGCGACAAACGCATACCCAGCATAACGAATTCGTCCATTGCTTCTCTTTTTGACATCGGGGGCTCAAGCGATCTTATATCCTGACCGCCAAGATAAGAGCCGATATCTCTTGAATTTGAATATCTCCGCCCAGCAAAGAATGAATGCGCCGCAGGTCCGAATCCGATATACTCCTCGCACCTCCAATACTTAACATTATGCCGCGACTCACGTCCTTTATGCGCGAAATTACTGATCTCGTATTTTTCATAGCCGCTGTCGCGTAAAATATCACTCATCATAAGATACATATCGCTGACCCTGTCCTCATCGGGTAAAGCAAGGCTATCACGGCGTCGATAGAAGGGCGTTCCCTCCTCCACAGTCAAACTGTACGACGAGATATGCTCGGGGCAAAGTGCGGCAAGCGCTCTTACCGAATGCTCAAAGCTTTCTTTGGTCTGCTCGGGGATCCCATACATAAGGTCGGCGGAAATGTTGTCAAATCCCGCCTCTCTTGCCTCCGAAAAAGTCACCAGGAAGTCATTATAAGTGTGTATCCTACCAAGCGCACGAAGCTCTACGTCATTTGCACTCTGCATACCGATACTCAGGCGGTTTACGCCCGCGTTTCTTATATCGCGCAAAGCTTTTGCATCAACGGTCTTGGGATTGGTCTCCGCGGTTATCTCGGCGTTTTTTTCTATGCCGAACACCGAATCAACCGCGCAAAGTATGCGCCCAAGCTGACCTGCATCAAGCAGAGTCGGCGTTCCACCGCCGAAATATACGGTGTCGGCAACAAGCTCCCTGCCATTTTCCTTATAGCTTGATATTTCCCCAATAAGTCGGTTGACGTACAGCTCTCGCTGCTCTTCCGTTGCTCGCGTTTGTGAGCAAAAATCGCAATAATAGCATTTTGAACGGCAAAACGGCACGTGGATATAAATACCCACGCGTCGTTTTTGCCCATTTGCTTTGTTATCAGTTATCATCGCCAAGCTTAAGTACCGCCATAAACGCCTCGGGAGAAACCTGTACCGAGCCGAGCTGGCGCATCTTTTTCTTACCTTCCTTTTGCTTTTCAAGCAGCTTTTTCTTTCTCGTAATGTCGCCGCCGTAGCACTTGGCAAGAACGTCCTTTCTCATAGCCTTGACAGTTTCGCGCGCGATTATACGCGAGCCTATCGCCGCCTGGATCGGTATCTCAAAGAGCTGGCGCGGAATGTTTTCCTTA
The DNA here is from genome assembly GCA_017414605.1 of Clostridia bacterium. The sequence goes on along the minus strand of JAFQLG010000060.1, from coordinate 1,189 downwards.
AGTCGCTCTGCTATCTTTCTCGCCCTGCCATATGCCTTTTCCTCATGTACGATAAAGGACAGCGCATCCACCTGGTCGCCGTTGAGTAAGAAATCCAACTTTACAAGCTTTGATGGCTCATAGCCCTTAAGCTCGTAATCAAGGGATGCGTAACCGCGCGAGCGGCTCTTGAGTGCATCAAAGAAATCGTATATTATCTCGTTTAAGGGCAGATCGTAATGCAACTCAACCCTGGTGCTATCGAGGTATTTCATATCAAGGAATATTCCTCGTCTGTCCTGGCAAAGATCCATAAGTCCGCCAACGTACTCGGTGGGAGTTATGATATTCGCTTTAACTATGGGCTCACTTGCCGTTTCTATTTCATCGGACGAGGGGAAATCCGCGGGATTGTCTATTCTCATCATCTCTCCGCCGCGGCGCTTTACCTCATAAATAACACCCGGGGCAGTTGTGATAAGGTCGAGGTTGAACTCGCGTTCAAGTCTTTCCTCAATTATTTCCATATGCAAAAGGCCGAGAAAACCGCAGCGGAATCCAAAGCCCAGCGCGATACTCGTTTCGGGCTCAAATACCAGCGCAGCGTCGTTGAGCTGTAGCTTTTCAAGCGCATCGCGAAGGTCGCCGTATCTTGCTCCGTCCGCGGGGTAAATGCCCGCAAACACCATGGGCTGAACCGACTTAAAGCCTGCAAGCGCCTCTTTGGCGGGGTTGTCCGCAAGCGTTACCGTATCGCCAACGCGCGTATCTCCCACGCTCTTTATGGATGCGGTGATGTATCCGACCTCGCCCGCGCGAAGCTCTTCACAGCGGCAAAGTCCAAACGCCTCCATTGTGCCGACCTCAACGACCTCAAAGGTCTTGCCCGTGCTCATAAGCTTTATAACGTCGCCTGTGCGAAGCTTGCCGTCCATTATTCTTATGTTTACCACAACGCCAAGATAGCTATCGTAATAAGAGTCAAAGATCAATGCCTTAAGAGGCGCGTTCTCATCTCCTCGGGGCGCGGGAATATCGCGCACTACCGCCTCGAGCACCTGCTCGATATTAAGACCCGTCTTTGCCGAAACGGCAGGACAGCCCTCCGCGGGAATACCTATCTCGTCCTCAACCTCGGCGCGAACTCTCTCAACGTCCGCACTGGGCAGGTCTATCTTGTTTATAACGGGACTTATCTCAAGCCCCGCAT
>JAFQLG010000059.1 GCA_017414605.1 Clostridia bacterium | reverse complement strand
GGCAACAGACGGTAGAACATAGTAAGTATGAGAGTTCTGATCTGATAACCGTCCTCGTCGGCATCCGTACATATAATAATCTTGTTCCATCTGAGCGCGGAAATATCGAACGGAGGCAGGTCGCTCTTTACCTTTTCGGTGAACTCAACTCCGCATCCGATAACTCGGAGAAGGTCGGTGATTATTTCGCTTTTGAATATCTTATCGTAGGTGCTCTTAAGACAGTTAAGGGTCTTACCGCGAACGGGAATGATAGCCTGCATCTCAGCGGAGCGACCCAGCTTACAGGAGGTCAGAGCCGAATCACCCTCAACGATATATAGCTCGCGCACGTTGGGGTCCTTGGAGCGACAGTTGACAAACTTTTCAACGCGGTTTGCAATGTCGATAGTACCCGTCAGCTTTTTCTTTATGCTGAGTCTTTGCGTTTCCGCGGATTCGCGGCTGCGCTTGTTGACAAGTACCTGATTTGCAATTATCTCGGCTTCTGTGGGATGCTCAATAAAGTATATCTCGAGGTTGTAGCGCAAAAATTCGTTCATAGCCTCGTAGATAAAGGTGTTGTTTATAGCCTTTTTGGTCTGGTTTTCATAAGATGTCATAGTGGAGAAGCTGTTACTTACGAAAACAAGACAGTCCGCTATGTCAACAAAGGTTATTTTAGCCTCGTTTTTGTTATATTTGCCGTTGTTTTTGAGATATTTGTCAATGGCAAAGGTGAAGGCACTCTTAACGGCGCGGTCGGGAGAGCCGCCGTACTCAAGGTAGCTTGAGTTGTGATAGTATTCTATCTTGTTGGCGGCGTTTGAGATACAGAACGAGAAGTCTGCCTTGAGCTTGTATTCGGGCTTGTCCTCGCGGTCGCGGCCCTGAGTTTCAAGGTGCCAGAGCACGGGCTCGGTCTTTGCCGAATCGCCAACGGTTTCTGCGATATAATCGGAAATGCCGTTGGGGTAGAGGAATCTTTCCTCTAAGAACTTTCCGTCCTCGTTCTGATATTTGAAAACAAAGGATATTCCCGCGTTAACGACGGATTGACGATGCAAAACGTCGCGAATAAACTCGGGGGTGATGTTTATGTCTGTGAAAACGTCCTTGTCGGGTTTCCAGTGGATAACGGTACCCGTGCGCTTTTCGCGTCTTTCAAGCTCGCGCTCCTCCAGCACACCCGTAACGGGAGCGCCTTTTTTGAAGGAGATGTGGCGTTCCATCTTTCCGTCATAGGAATAAACGTCCATAAATTCCGAGCTGTATTGCGTTGCGCAGGCGCCAAGGCCGTTGGTTCCCAACGAGTATTCATAGGAGGCGGCGGATTGGTTGTTGTCGTATTTACCGCCCGCGTACATCTCGCAATAAATGAGGTCCCAGTTCCAGCGGTCCTCCTTTTTATTGAATCCAAGCGGCACGCCGCGTCCGTGGTCGTCAACGGTTATTGAGTGGTCCTTATACAGTATGGTCAGTATTTCGTTTCCGTGACCCTCTCTCGCTTCGTCAACCGAGTTTGAGAGTATCTCAAAATACGAGTGCTGACAGCCCTCAAGACCGTCCGAGCCGAATATTACCGCAGGGCGCTTGCGCACTCTGTCTGCGCCCTTCAGCGCGCGAATGCTTTGGTCGTTATATTTTTGAGCGGACGCCTTTTTTACGTCTGTGTTAACCTCTGGCATCATTTATTTCCTTTCAACAAAATTGCATATTCAATCACTTTATTTTAACATAAAATTGCCCTTTTGAAAAGGGGATTTTGCGCATTTTTGAAATTTTTTTGAATATTTGGGCAAAATTTAGGAATTGACTTGAAAGAATAAAAAAAATAATATATAATAGTATTTGTGGCAGTATGTCTGCCTTGGAGGTTGCTTTGAATCTTACCGATAAAATGACAATGAAATATAGAGGAAAAAAGTGCTGTGTGCTGGGCTTTGGCCGCTCCAACAAGCCGCTTGTCGATATGCTTTTGGCGGCGGGCGCAGAGGTGACTGTGCATGACGGAAATGCCACCCTTTGCGATGAGAGGCTGGAGGCACTTGGCGTAAAATTCTGCGTTGGAGAGGGATATCTTGAAACTCTCTCGGGCGATTATATTTTCCGCTCTCCCGGAATACGTCACGACCTTGGCGCGATAGAGGCGGCAAAGGAAAAGGGAGCCTGCCTTACAAGCGAGATGGAGCTGTTTTTTGAGCTTTGCCCGGCAACGCTCATCGGTATAACGGGCTCGGACGGCAAGACCACCACAACAACGCTCACCCACCTTTTCTTAAAAAAAGAGCTTGAAAAAAGGGGAGATGGCGCGGCATACGTTGGAGGCAATATAGGCCAGCCCTTGCTTCCCATAGCAGATAAAATGACCGAGCGCGATTTCGCCGTAGTTGAGCTTTCGAGCTTTCAGCTGCAGACCATGAAGCAGTCGCCAAAGAGAGCGCTTATTACCAATATTTCTCCTAATCACCTGAATTGGCATACCGATTATGAGGAATATGCTGAGGCGAAATACAATATTTGCCGCAATGACGGTATAGAGATGCTTGCCACCAACGCGGAGTACAAAAAGACACGCGAGATTGCGGACGAGATGACCATACCCGTAACCTATTTTTCGTCAAAGCGCCATTCTTATACGCAGATCGTTCCCGAAAACAAGAATAACGCAATTGCGATATATGAGGACGAAGGCATGATCTACGTGGATAACGGCAAGTGCCGCGAGGCAATACTTAAAGTTTCCGACATTCTTCTTCCGGGCGTTCATAATATGGAAAACTACATGGCGGCGATAGGACTGACGTATGGCCTTGTTTCAAAGCAAACGGTTGCCGAGGTAGCGCGCACCTTTGGCGGCGTGGAGCATCGCCTTGAGCTTGTAAGAGAAAAGGACGGAGTCAGGTATTACAACAGCTCCATAGATTCCAGCCCCTCGCGCACTATGGCGGCGCTTGGCGCGCTTGACAAAAAGCCGATAATCATTTGCGGCGGCGCGGAAAAGGGAATAGAATTTGATGAGCTTGCCGATGCGCTTTGTCAAAAAACCAAGTCAGTTGTGCTTACGGGCGCGACCGCGCAAATAATATATGACAAAATAATGGGCAGCAGCCATTATGATCCCGAAAGGCTGCCCGTATGCATCGTTTCCGATTTTCGCGAGGCGGTGCTATACGCAAGCGGATTGGCAGAGGCGGGCGACGTTGTGTTGCTTTCCCCCGCCTGCACCAGCTTTGACCGCTTCCGCGATTTTGAACACCGCGGAAATTATTTCAAAAGCATAGTTAGAGAACTGTAAAAGAGGAAAGGCAAAATGCAATTTTCAGACAAAATATGTGACATAGCAAAAAGAGCCGAGAGCGCTCTCGAGCCTTATTTTCGCCGCATAGACGAGATATCGTTTTACAACACCAACAAAATAATGGATGCATTTCGCGATCATCGCGTTGCGGCAACTAATTTTGACACCACCTCGGGCTACGGTTACGATGACCGCGGCCGCGACGTTCTGGATAGAATATGGGCGGACGTTATGGGTGCCGAGGCTGCATTTGTGCGCCATAATATCGTGAACGGCACGCAGGCGCTTACCATAGGTCTTTTCGGGCTTTTACGCCCCTTGGACCTTATGTGCTCTATCGCAGGCAAGCCTTACGATACTCTTGAGGAGGTCATAGGTATCGCGGGGGAGGCGGGCAACGGCTCGCTTGCCGACTTTGGTGTAAGATACGAGCAGATTGACCTTACGAGTGAGGGAGCGTTTGACTTTGAAAAGATAGGTGAAACACTTCGCCGAGAGCTTGACGGCGGAAAGCCTGTAAAGGTCATATTCATTCAGCGCTCCAAGGGCTATCTTAACCGCAAAACTCTGTCAGTTGCCGAGATAGGCGAGGCGGTCAGGTTTGTCAAGAGCATATCTCCCGAAACTTTTGTTGTTGTTGATAACTGTTACGGTGAGTTTACCGAAAAGACCGAGCCCACGGCAGTTGGTGCGGATATGATAATCGGATCGCTTATCAAGAATCCCGGCGGCGGAATGGCTGAAACGGGCGGATACATAGCAGGAACGGCACGTGCTGTTGAGCTTGCGTCCTACCGTCTTACCAGCGTTGGATGCGGACTTGAGGTCGGAGCCACTATCGGACAAACCAAGAATATGTACAAAGGACTTTTCTATGCGCCCCATACCACCGCGCAGGCGCTCAAAACGGCGCATCTCGCGGCATACGTGTTTGAGGAGTTGGGATATGAGGTGGAGCCTCGCTGGAACGTTGAACGCTCCGATATACTCCAATCCGTCATCACGCGTAAACCCGAGCTGCTTTGCGCATTCTGCCAAGGAATTCAGAAGGGCTCGCCCGTTGATTCTTTTGTAACCCCTATGCCTTGGGCAATGCCGGGGTACACTAATGAGGTCATCATGGCGGCGGGAACCTTTGTGCAGGGCGCGTCCATAGAGCTTTCGGCGGACGGACCTATGAGAGAGCCTTATACCGCGTTTTTCCAGGGTGGACTTACCTATGAGAGCGGCAAGATAGGCATTCTCTCGGCGGCAGAGGCAATGCTTAACGTATAAAAAACGGAGAAGTGAAATGTTGAAAATATCAAAAAGAATTATTGGCGCCTTACTTTTGTGTACGCTTATCCTGTGCGCATTTGTATCCTGCTCGCAGGACAACGTGCCTGAGGGATACCAGCTTATCGCTTGTGAGGGGGACGAGTTCCGCCTTTACGTGCCTGCGGGCTGGCAATCAAGCTCGGCAGGCGGAATTACGAGTGCAATATATTCAATGGACTATAACGTTACCGTCAGCGTGTACGTAGCGTCCGATGCGGGGGAGCTTCCCCTTGAAGAATATTGGGCTCTGTGTGACGGAAAGATGAGCGCCGAGCTTGAGGAATACTCCGCAGAAGATAAGATAGAAAAGGTCATTCTCGGAGGCAAGGCGGCGATAAAGACGGTTTATAGTGCAAAGCATACGCTTATTGATGCAGAGGGCAAGCCTCAAAAAACGGAATACAAGTATATGCAGGTGACCGCAAAGCATAACGAAAATACCTTCGTCCTGCTTTACAGCGCTCCCGCAGACAAATATGACACGTTTGCCGGGGTCGTTGAGGGCGATGCGGAGGGCGCAGGAATAATTCCTTATTTCGTGTTTGCCGAGCCCTATCACAGCGCAGATAACAATAAGCAGTATTCAAACGACGTTGAAACACCCGATGGAATGAAGCTTATCTCAACGGACGAGCGCGCGTATAGATTTTTCGTGCCTACGCCATGGACTGTCAACGTGCGCACCGAGGCAACTGCCGCGTATATTGACGAAGCGGACGGAACGAGAAGCAATGTCAGCGTTCAGATGTATATGACGGGGGACGAAAGACAAACGGTTGCAGAGTATTTTGTGGCTTGCGAGAAGAGCTATAAAAACATTTTTGATAGCTACGTACTCGTTTCCGACACCGAGATAAAGATGGACGGAATTTCCGCACACAAATACGTGTACGAGATAACGAGCGGCGGAAAGACCTACCGTCAGCTGCAGGCGATAGTAAAAAAAGGAGCCATGTTCTACGTTGTGACCTATACATCAGCGCCCGAGCATTTTGATAGCCATACGGGCGACGTTGAAAAAATGATAGAAAGCTTTGATATAAGATAAGCTTTTGAGAAAGGACTGCGCGGCAAGTATGCGGCGCAAAGCGATATGATATATCTTGACAACAGCGCTACAACGGAAATATCGCCCGCGGCAAAGCAGGCGATGATAAGCGCCATTGAAGCATACGGAAATCCCTCGTCAACTCATAAAAAGGGAATTGAGGCGCGGCGCATAGTGGAGGACGCGCGTCAGGCAGTGGCATCAGCTCTCGGCGCGGGCAGGGTAAACGTTGAAAACCTTGTTTTCACCGCTTCGGGCAGCGAGGCAAACAATACCGCGATCCTGGGCGCAGCTTATGCAAAGGCAAAGCGCCGACAAAACAGAATAATTACAACCGATTCCGAGCATCCGTCCGTTGAAAACGTGATGAGAAAGCTCGAGGCGGACGGCTTTGAGATAGTAAGGCTCAAAACCGCAGGCGGAGTGATAGACGAGCAGCAATTTCTGTCTTATATGAACAATGACGTTTTGTTGGTTTCTCTGATGATGGTAAATAACGAAACGGGCGCTTGCTATGACGTAAAAAAACTGTTTTCTATGGCTAAGCGCATAAACGCCGACGTTGTGACACATTGTGACGCGGTGCAGGGATTTATGAAGGTGCCTTTTACGCCAAAGGGGATTTGCGCAGACCTTGTGAGCATCAGCGCGCATAAGATACACGGTCCCAAGGGAGTGGGCGCGCTTTATATCAGCCCCGAAACTATAAAGACCAAAAGGATAGTGCCTTTCGTGCTTGGCGGAGGTCAGGAGGGCGGCTGGCGCTCGGGAACCGAAAACGTGGTGGGTATTGCGGGCTTTGGCGCGGCTGCGGCCGAGGCGAAAGCAAACTTTTCTGCAAACACCGCAAAGATAAACAGTTTGCGCTCTCTTTGCCTAAGCTTGCTTGAAGATGCAGAGCTTAAGGTCAACCAGCCTGTTGGCGCTCGTGCACCTCACGTACTCAGCATAACTCTTCCCGACATTAAAAGCGAAACGATGCTCAATTTCCTCTCAGCAAAGGGAATATGCATATCTGCAGGCTCGGCTTGCTCGGCGCATTCACAGAATATGTCGTCGGCTCTGCTCGGCTTCGGCCTTTCTCCCGAGGCGGCGGATACCACGGTGCGCATAAGCTTTAGCGAATTTAATACGGAGGAAGACGTGTGCTCTCTTGCTGCAGCGCTGAAAGAGGGAATAGGCGGACTTACAAGAATAAAAAGGTAATCGGTTAAGTAAACTTAATTCTTTTTGAAAATGAAAGCTCGGCGCGGTATTGCGCTGAGCTGCTCATTGCTTTGGGGAAGAAGCGTGTTTTGCGGTTATCACAACTAAATAAAAGTGCCATTTTGGGTGTAATTTGGCGGCTTTAACAGTAATAAATATTTTTTGAAAAAAAGTAAAAAAAACTGAAAAAAACTATTGACAAAAGAAAAATGGCGTGATATAATATACAAGTCGCCGACAAATTGGCGGCTGTATGGAAGCATAGCTCAGTTGGGAGAGCATCTGCCTTACAAGCAGAGGGTCATAGGTTCGAGCCCTATTGTTTCCACCAGCGCGGAGCCCGCGCGGCCAACCTCGGACAACAGTCCAACGAAGGTGAAGCTCGTCGGGTTTCAAAAAACTTGTTTGCAAAAGCAAATTAGAACGATTTGAGCGAAAGCTCAAATTTTGGCCCGGTAGTTCAGTTGGTTAGAACGCTATGAACACATCCACATCGACGATAGGCGGCACGGAGTTTTCAATGCTGACTTCGCCGTTGTATTCATATGTGCCGATATACTTCTTGTTCTTCAGCACTGTCCGCAGGCTGTTATGGGTAAAT
>JAFQLG010000058.1 GCA_017414605.1 Clostridia bacterium | reverse complement strand
GTGGTCGCAGGCTCGGTCGTTTCCGTGGTCGCAGGCTCGGTCGTTTCCGTAGTCGCAGGCTCGGTCGTTTCCGTGGTCGCGGGCTCGGTCGTTTCCGTGGTCGCGGGCTCGGTGGTTTCCGTAGTCTTATTTTCGGACTCAGTCGTGTTCGTCTGGTCTGTGTCCGTGGTGCCCTGTGTGGTCTCCGTATCGGTTTCGACAGGCTTGTCATTACAGCTTGCAAAAGCAAGGCAAGTACCAAGCACCAGTGCCAAGGCCAGGAGCATTACTAATACTCTTTTCATAATAGGTCCTCCGTTGTGTGAGTATCCAAATATTGCAAGCGCAAAGCATCGCATAGCGATACGTTACGTTCGCGCTCGCATACCACTGTAATTATATCATAGTAGAATAAATATGTCAATCTTTTCCCGAATGTTTTATAATTTGTTAAAAATTTGGCAAAATTTGAATTGCAGTAATGGTGCGCACTTACAAAAATTTCCTAATCTTGCAAATTTCTGCGTTAAAAATCGTCATAAAAATCAAAATATCTATTGAAAACGGCGGCAAGATGTGATATACTAACAAATGGTTTAATTTTCTCTTGAGAGGGTGAACGAAATGGCTATTCTTGGTTTTGACAACGAAAAGTACCTTACTCTTCAATCAAAGCACATCAGGGAGCGCATCGCCAAATTCGGCGGCAAGCTTTATCTGGAGTTTGGCGGCAAGCTTTTTGACGATTTTCATGCGTCCAGAGTCCTGCCGGGTTTTGCGCCCGATTCCAAGCTGCAGATGCTTCTTCAGCTCAAGGCTGAGGCGGAGATCGTTATAGCCATAAACGCATCCGATATAGAAAAGAACAAGGTGCGCGGAGATCTTGGAATCACCTATGATCTTGACGTTATGCGCCTTATTGATGCCTTTCGCGAGGCGGGACTGTACGTTGGCAGCGTTGTCCTGACAAGGTATGAATCCCAGCCCTCCGCCGTGTCTTTTGAGCAAAAGCTCCGCGCGCTCGGGATCAAGGTGTATCATCACTATTCCATTCCCGAATATCCTTATAACATCGAGGGTATCGTGAGTGAGAGGGGATACGGAAGAAACGATTATATCGAAACGGAAAGGGAGCTAGTTATCATAACCGCGCCCGGCCCCGGAAGCGGTAAGATGGCAACCTGTCTGTCTCAGCTTTATCACGAAAATTTACGCGGAATAAAGGCGGGATATGCAAAGTTTGAAACTTTCCCAATATGGAACATACCGCTAAAGCACCCTGTAAATCTGGCGTATGAGGCGGCAACCGCAGACTTAAACGACGTAAACATGATAGATCCCTTCCATCTTGAGGCCTATGGCGTTACAACGGTAAACTATAACCGCGATGTTGAGGTTTTCCCCGTAGTCCAGGCTATGTTTGAGAAGATATACGGTGAGTCGCCCTATAAATCTCCAACTGATATGGGTGTAAATATGGTTGGCAACTGCATCGTTGATGACGGTGTGGTGCGCGAGGCATCGTATCAGGAGATAATCCGCCGCTACTATGCCGCTTTGTGCGAGCAAAAGGAAACCGCGGATGAAAGCGTATCTCAAACGGTTGGCAAAATAGAGATGCTTATGAAGCAGGCGGGAATAACTGTAAACGACAGACCCGTTATATGTGCCGCTAATCAGAAAGCGGAGATTACGGGCGGTCCTGCTGCGGCCATTCAGCTGCCGGGCGGCGAGATAATAACGGGAAAAACCTCGCCTTTGCTTGGTGCGGGAGCCGCTATGATCCTCAATGCCTTAAAAGCTTTGGCGGGAATTGACGACAAGGTGGAGCTCATATCCCCCTCGGTAATCAGACCTGTTCAGCATCTTAAGGTCGACCACCTCGGAAATCACAATCCGAGGCTTCACGTTGACGAGATATTGATAGCACTCTCCATAAGTGCGGTGACCTCAAAGAGAGCCGCCGCGGCGCTCAAGCAGCTGGGAAACCTCAAGGGTTGTGACGCGCATTCATCGGTCATTCTTTCAAGTACGGACGTGCGCACCTTCAAAAAGCTGGGTGTAAATATGACCTGCGAGCCCAGATATCAGATAAAAAAGCTTTATCATGCCAAGTAAATAAAGAAAACAGCTCGGCGCAGGCGCGCCGAGCTGTTTTGTTGTAAAACTTTCACAAAAAGAAAAAGTGGCGTTTTCGCGATTTTTACAAATGAGCTATTGACATGGTTCTATAAAAGGAGTATTATTAGTATAGGCTGTGAAGAGGAGCGACGGTGTTGCCGTCCTGCAGAGAGTTGCCGGTTGGTGCAAGGCAGCGGATCGGGGCACGCGTTAAATCACCTTGGAGCTCGCCGCCGAAATGCAAAGAGTAGAGCGGCGCGTATTCCTGCGTTAAAGGGGAACGCATAGCGAAAATAGCCGTGCGTAAAGTGGCCTTATGGCAAGAAGAGTGGTACCGCGGAGCAGGACTTCGTCTCTTTGGATTCAGGGGGACGTGCGGAAATATGACACGTCGTCTCGGCAGAGGCGATTTTTTTGTTATTTATCACCTTAAAGACAGACTGAAAGGAGCAGATTTTTAATGCTTACACTTGAAAAAATATATCATGCAGCGCAAACACTTGAGGGCGTTGTCAGAAAGACGGCGCTTATCCGCTCGCCAAAGATAAATCCCGATTGCGAGCTATATCTCAAGCCCGAAAATCTGCAGATAACGGGCTCGTTTAAGGTCAGGGGAGCGGGATATAAAATATCTCAGCTTTCACCCGAGGAAAAGGAGCGCGGAGTCATCGCCTGCTCGGCAGGAAATCATGCGCAGGGAGTTGCGCTGGCGGCACAAAAGTACGGAATTAAATCCGTTATTTGCCTGCCGGACGGAGCGCCCATTTCCAAGGTCGAAGCAACCAAGAGCTATGGCGCGCAAGTCGTTATGGTAAAAGGGGTTTACGATGATGCATACAACCGCGCGCTCGAGCTGCGCGACGAGTGCGGATACACCTTTGTTCATCCCTTTGAGGATGATGACGTAATTGCAGGTCAGGCAACTATCGGACTTGAGATACTTGAGGAGATAGATGACGTTGATGCGGTGGTCGTACCATGCGGCGGAGGCGGTCTTGTTTCGGGCATTGCATACGTCTTAAAACAGCTGAAGCCCGGCATCAAGGTATACGGTGTTCAGGCGGCGGGAGCCCCCGGCATGTACGACTCGGTAAAGGGTGGAAAGAAGATAAAGCTTGGCGCAATCTCCACTATTGCGGACGGAATCGCGGTCAAGGAGCCGGGTGACAATACCTTTGATCTGGTGTCAAGATACGT
>JAFQLG010000057.1 GCA_017414605.1 Clostridia bacterium | reverse complement strand
AGCTTACCAAACTGTGTGCCCCAGTCACCGAGATAGTTTATACCTATGCACTTATAGCCCGCAAACTCGTGGAGCTTCTTAAGCGCATGACCGATAACGGTCGTTCCGAGATGTCCTATATGGAACGGCTTTGCAACGTTGGGCGATGAATAGTCGAGCACCACCGTTTTGCCCTCACCAAGATAGGTGGGAGCGCCGTAATTTTCTTTTTCTTCAAGTATCTTGGGAAGTATCTTTTCGCAAAGATATTTATCGGATATTTTGATATTGAGATATCCGTTTACTGCCTCTGCGCTCTCTATTTCATCACCGCAAAGTCCATCTGCGATAGTTGCCGCTATCTGCACGGGCGAGCGGCGAAGCACGCGCGAAAGCTTGAAGCAAGGAAATGCAAGATCTCCCATGGTCGTATCGGGGGGATACTCAAGCATTGCGGCAATGTCCTCTGCAGAGATCTGTGCCTCCGCGTTAATAAGGACTACCTTTTCATATATTTTTTGTGCTATTGCTGATTTGATCTTAAGCATTGTCACTAACCTTTCTGTTTATCTCTTAAAAGCCAACCGTCATTATACCACATTTATTCTGTAATTGCAATATTAAAATAGGCTTTTTTATTATTTTTATCGGTACTTTCCAGCATCCGCAAGCATATCATATGCCGCCTGTCTTTGCGCCTCGGTTATCTTTATTCCGCCGAGTATTCTTGCCGCCTCCAGAACTCGCTCGTCACTGTCAAGCAATCGCACGCTCGTTCTGGCTCTGCCATCTACCTCTTTTTTTGATATAAGATAATGACCGTCCGCAAGGGTTGCTATCTGTGCCGAATGCGTTACGCACAATATCTGTGTCTTTTTTGAAATATCAAGTAGCTTTATTCCTATTTTTCTCGAGGTCTTGCCCGAAATTCCAGTATCTATCTCGTCATATATGGCACAACCAACGCCATCTTTTTCATTAAGTACGCTCTTTATGGCAAGCATTATTCTCGCCATTTCTCCGCCCGATGCTATCTCGCTTACAGGCATCATCGGCTCTCCCGGGTTGGTGGCGACTAAAATATCTATCACGTCACAACCGTTGGGCGTAAGCTCCGCGGCAGGTGTTACGTTTACCTCAAGACTTACGTTTGGCATATCGAGATACGACAGCGCCTCCATTACCTTGAGCGACACTTCATTTGCCGCTTTTGATCTCTTCTCGGTGAGATCTTTTGCTACTTCCCACGCCTTGCCTTCAAGCTCCCTGACTTTTTGTCTGTACTCCTCAGCATGCTCGTCCGAAAGCACTATATCGTCGAGCTCCTGCGCCGCGCGATCTCTATATTCCAAAATAGATTTTACGTCCTTGCCGTATCGCTTTTTGAGAGATGCGATAACCTCAAGTCTTGTTTCTATTTTGTCAAGCCTTGCATCAACGTCCGAGGCATCGTCGCTTATAAGTGAGCTCACCTCGTCCGCTATATCCGACACCTCGTAGCTGACAGACATAAGTCTATCGGCAAGCTGTGCCGCCTCGGGCATTACGTCCGCGAGCTTTGTCAGAGAGTCCGCCGCGCGCGTCAGCATATAAGGTACGTCGCCACCGCGTTCTCCGCCACGCAGAACCCTTTGTGCAAATCCCAGATGCTTATTTATCTTTTCAAGATTGGCAAGTCTTAATTTTTCAGCTTCAAGAGCCTCTTCCTCGCCGATTTTGAGCTTTTTGGAGTCAATGTCGGATATCTGGTACTCCAGCATATCGCGTCTACGCGCCTTTTCCTGCGCATCGAGGTCCACGCTGCAAAGCTTTCTGCGATAATCCTCCATTGAGGCATAAATTTCGTAATATTCTTCACGCAGCTCGCCACAGTCGCCATAAGCATCAACCATATCAAAATAGGTGGCTTTATTAAACAGCATTCCGCTATCGTGCTGACCGTGAATGGAAATAAGTCCGCCAGATATCTCGCGCAACACCGTTTTTGTAACGCTTCTGCCGTTGATACGCGATGCCGTTTTCCCCTCGGCAGTCATTTTCGTTGAAATGATGATTTCTCCGTCCTCGCACTCTATGCCGAGTTCTGAAAGCCTTGCAAGAGTGCCTTCCGGTACGTCCGAGAACACCGCCTCTGCAAGCGCAAAGCTCTCGCCCGCGCGAATTACCTCGCGCGAAACTCTTGAGCCGGTAAGCATACTTATACCGTCTATTATTACCGATTTTCCCGCGCCTGTTTCTCCCGTAAGCACGTTAAATCCCGCGCCGAATTCAATGTCCGCGCACTTTACGACCGCGATGTTTTCAATATGCAATCCTTTCAGCATAAATACGCCCCCTTTCTCAATTATTGGGTTCCCGATTATTTTACGGCAAACATTCTTTCAAGCGCCAACGACACCTCGCGCGCTATTTCCGTGTCCGCTGTTACTACAAATATGGTATCGTCACCCGCAACACAACCGAGTATTCTCTTCTCCGGCAGATTGTCAATAGAAATAGCAACCGCCTGAGCCATACCGGGTACGGTTTTTAATACGATGATATTCTGCGCGCATACAACGCTGCGCACCGTATCCATTACAGATTGAACCAAGAATCCGTGTTGAGCGGCATTGCGCTTTGACATGTGCGAAACCACGTATTTATATCTTCCGTCCGCGCCTGCAACCTTGACAAGATCCAGATCCCTGATATCTCTCGATATAGTTGCCTGCGTTACGCTATATCCCTCGCTTTTAAGATGGGCGATGAGATCATCCTGCGTTTCTATGCTATTCTTGGTTATCAGCTCTATTATCTTTTCCTGTCTTCCCTTTTTCATCCTTTATATACCTTATCTATCGTTCATTTTCTGTCTTAATCTCTCGTAAAAGCTGGAGTCCTTGAGTCTAATAAACTCCGCGCTTATTTTGGAACGCGTTACTCTTATGCGTTCGCCCGTAAACATCTCGTGATTTATTCTGCCGTCAATGGTTAAAAACAGGCTCTTTTCCCTTTGCGATACATTTCTTATCTCAATATCGGCGCAATCGGGGAAAATAAGCGGTCTTGAATACAGCGAATGGGGGCAAATAGGCGTTACGCATAAGCAATTAAGTCTGGGATCAACTATCGCTCCGCCCGCAGCGAGCGAGTATGCAGTTGAGCCCGTAGGTGTAGAAACTATCATTCCATCCGAGCGGTAACTTGCTATCTCCACGCCGCCCTCGTACAAGACAAGGTCAACTATTCTTGATATACTTCCGTTTGAAAGCACGGCGTCATTGAGCGCATACTCGCGCTTTCTCACGCTGCCCTCTGCATCGATTATCTCGATGTTTATCATGGAGCGCTCTTCCAGGCGATAGTCACCCTCAAGCAAACGCGAAAGCTCGGAGAGCTCTCCCGTTTCAAGCTCGGCAAGGTATCCTAATCTACCCAAATTAAGTCCTATAACGGGAACGTTATAGGGGGCGGCGCGTCTCGCCGCATCGAGTATAGTTCCGTCGCCGCCGAGGATCACCACAGCCTCAACGCATGCATAGACCTCCTCGGGAGATACGAAATTAAACTCCAGGCCCTGCCTTGTGCGATAGCGCGCAATTTTTTCCTTGTTATATGCCAAGGTGTACAGCTCACAGCCAAGCTCGGAAAGCTTTGACGCTACGTTGAGAGCCATGTTCGCCTTGTCATAAATATTAAAATTGGTTACAATAAAAACCTTCTTTATAGGCTTGTTCATATCAGTTCCTCTTATTTGCAAAGCTCCTTTACTTTGAGCCTCGTCATATATGTTGTGTCGGGAGTGCTATTATCTTTCTTAATAAAGCACGCCAGATACTCTCGGTTTCCGTCCCCACCTTCTATGGGCGACTTGATCAATCCCTTGATTTCAAACCCAAGCACAGAGGCGCTTTCAAGCACTCTGAGCACAGCTCTTTCCCTATCCTTTGCCTCTTTTACGATGCCTCTCTTGCCAAGCGCCGCGCGTCCCGCCTCAAACTGAGGCTTTATAAGGCTTACGAAAGTACCGCCGTCATCAAGGATATCGTAAACCTTTTTGTGAAGAACGGTTTGAGAAATAAAGGAAACGTCCATAACGGCAATGGAGAACGCACCGAAAAACTCTCTGTCAAGATTTTTTGCATTAAAGCCCTCCACGGACACTACTCTCTCACATTCAAGCAGGCTTTCGTGCAGCTGATCCGTTCCGGAGTCAATCGCAAACACACATTCCGCCCCGTGCTGAAGCAGGCAATCTGTAAATCCACCCGTTGAGGCTCCAACGTCTATACACCTTTTGCCTCTTACGTCAATGCCAAAGGCTTCTATAGCCGCCAAAAGCTTAAGGCCTCCGCGAGATACGAAACGGTCCATTTCCGTTATCTCTACGCTATGCTCGCCGGGCTCTATCTGCTCGCTCGGCTTTAATATTACCTTGCCGTCTACAATGACCTTGCCTTCGTCTATAAGCCGCGCCGCGCGCGTTCTGCTCTCAACGAAACCAAGCTCACACAAATAAACATCCGCTCTCATCATACGAATACAGGGATAAGATCAACCAGGAAAGGCACCACGATTCCGACTACTACGCCCGCGGCAACCTGAAGCGGTGTATGTCCTGCAAGCTCGTCAAGTGCCTTTTGTTGCGACTCGGGATCCTTTGCGGTTGCAAGCTTTTGGAGCAGGTCGTTCAGTACCTTTGCCTGCTCGCCAACCTGGCGGCGCATTCCCGTTGCATCTCGCATAACGATCATAGCTAAGATAGCGCACATAGCGAACTCTATTGATCCAAGTCCGAGTCTTATCGCAACGGCACAGGAAAGCGCTGTTACGGACGCCGTGTGTGACGAGGGCATTCCACCCGTGCCGAAAAACATCTCTATAACCGAGAACTTTTTCATTCTGAAAACGCCCGTTACCACCTTTAGTAACTGCGCGATAAACCATGCCGCAAAAGCACTTGCAAGTGCGAAATTTGTTACAAGATCTAAAAGCAAATCCAATACGATCATTTATTATTCCTCTTCTTTAATTTTTGTATCAATAGCTTCTGTCACAAAGGAATATGGCAAGATTTACAAGTCCTGAGCTTGCCTCAATGTCCTCAATTTCCGCTATCGCCTCCGACGTCAGTTGCTCCGCATACTCGCGCGCGGTATCGGGCGTGAAAAATTTCATAAACGTTGTTTTGTTCTTGTTTTCGTCCGAGCCGGTTTTCTTGCCAAGCTCCGCTTCGCTTGCGGTTACGTCAAGAATATCGTCTATTATCTGGAAAACAAGGCCTATCTTTTGAGCAAACAACGTAAGTCTTTCGGTTATCTCGTCGTTTGGATATATTCCTGCCGCAAGACAGCCAAGCTGTACCGAGGCACATATCATTGCGCCCGTTTTGCCCATATGCAGCTCAACCAACTGCCGCTCGTCAAGCTCGTGGCTCTCGCCGTAAAGGTCCATTACCTGTCCCTTTACCATTCCAAAGCTTCCCGCAGCACCCGAAAGCACTCCAACCGCCGCGGCGGCACAGTCCCCTGTTACGTGCGGATTCATTGCGCACATAGAAAACGCATCTGTCAGTAGCCCATCACCCGCCAAAATAGCCATGGCATCACCATAGACCTTATGAACGGTAGGCTTGCCGCGCCTCAGGTCGTCGTCATCCATACAGGGCAGGTCATCGTGTATGAGTGAGTAGGTATGCACCATCTCGATAGCGCATGCAAAGGGTATCGCCGCACGTACATCGCCGCCAAGCATTCTGCACACCTCAAGCACAAGTGCGCCTCTTACTCGCTTTCCGCCCGAAAGCAATGCATATTTCTGCGCCTCATAAAGAGTGGAAGCGGCTCCGCTCTCCACATCATATATTTTCTCCAGCTCGGGCTCGATCACCTGCTTGGCGCCGCCAAGTACTTTAAGCGCGAGCTGTTTATTATATTCTCTCATAATCACTCCTCACCAAAAGGTACGTCACAAAGTTCGATCTGCCCTTCCTTACCGCTCTGGAGCATTTGTATCTTGCGCTTTGTCACGTCAAGCTCTGCAGAGCACAAAGATACGAGTCCAATGCCCTCTTCATAAAGCCTGAGTGACTTATCAAGCGGTAGTTTATCATTTTCCATTGCGGCAACTATTTCTTCAAGTCTTTTCATTGCCGCTTCCAAGCTAAGCTTCTTTTTCTCTGCCATAATAGCTCCTCTCTTTTAAGGCATTGCCTTTTTCTCGGTAATTTGTGCCTTTACCGCACCGTTTGACATTCTCACGGTGACGTTATCTCCTACGTTCACATCATTGACGGAAGAAATTATCTCTCCTTCTCTCTCAACAACGGAGTAGCCGCGCGAAAGCACTGCCAATGGGTTTACGCCTTCAAGTCTTGTACAAAGCACTCGAAATCCGTTATCCTCTCTCTGTACGCGTTCTTTTATAAGAGTATTGATGCGCTCCTTGCAGCGCTCCAGCTTGATCTGCTTTTCGTTAAGCACGTTTTCGGGTGAATGAAGCTTTATATCTCTTTCCAAAAGATTGAGTCTGCTATTCATACCCTCAATTTTTCCAAGCAAGGCTTGCTCCGCTCTGCGCCCCAAGGCCTCTGCTCTGAACATAACCTCGGCGGCATCAAAAAATGCAAGCTCCGCCGCAGCAGAAGGCGTTGGCGCCCTCATATCTGCCACAAAATCGCATATGGTAAAGTCGGTTTCATGGCCGACTGCGGAGATAACGGGAATTTCCGAATCGGCTATCACTCTTGCAAGCTGTTCATCGTTAAAACACCACAGGTCTTCTGCCGAGCCGCCGCCCCTGCCGATAATAATAACGTCCACCTTATGTCTTTCATTGAAAAATTTGATTCCTCCCATAAGGCTTCTGGGCGCAAGCTCTCCCTGCACGTACGAGGGATAAATTATCACCTGCGCCGAGGGGTCACGCCTGCCTGACACGTTGAGTATATCGTGCAATGCCGCTCCCGATGCCGAGGTTATAACGCCAACGCTCCTCGCATAAGTGGGAATAGGCTTTTTCCTCGATGCATCAAAAAGTCCCTCTGCCGCAAGTCTTTGCTTTATCTGCTCAAATGCCAGAGCAAGCGCGCCTGCACCGTCCGGCTGCATATCATCAATAATTATCTGATAGTCACCGCTTACGGTGTATGCGGATATTTTTCCGTGAACCACGACCCTCATTCCGCTCTCGGCCCGAAATTTAAGCCTTGATGCGTTTCCGCGGAACATTACCGCACGAATGGAAGAGCCCTCGTCCTTTAACGAAAAATACATATGCCCCGAGGCATAGTTGCTTTTGAGATTGGATATCTCTCCGCGAAGAAAGACGCTTTTTAGCACGGCATTGGTTTCCAGCGTCATTTTTATATATTCATTTATCTGCGTTATGCTGAATACGTTCGCTTGCATTAAAGCTCCTCCTTCCAAGGCCTTTGGCTAGGTCTTTTATTTTTTATTATTTTTGCGCATCGCGAGAAGCGCGATGCCTGCGGCATTGTCAGCCGAAAACTCGGGCGCCGAAAAGCTGACGTTTCCAAGCTTTTTGAGCTGCGCGGCAATGCGGGAGTTGCTCATAACTCCGCCCGCGAACACCACGTGAACGTTGCCGTATATTTCTCTCATGTTGAGTGTAATTTTTTCAAGTGTATCGGCTATAAAGTCAAAGCAATAAGCCGAGGTCAAGGCCGCATCACCGCTCTCGCGATAAAGCTTTGCGGCAAGGTTTTCAAGACCTGAAAGGTTACAGGTCATTCCCTTTACCGACACGCGCGTTTTCTGATGAGGTATATCGCCTGCGGCTTGACACGCGCGCTCCATCTCTTTTCCGCAAGGAAAGCTCATTCCCATAAGGACACCCGTGCGGTCGACAGCCTGGCCGGCATTCATATCCTCTGTTCCGCCAATCAGTTCAATGCAAGGCTCTCCGCCGCGCGCCCTTACCATTAAAAGCTCGGTGGTTCCGCCCGATACGTGAAATGCGGCAAATGCCTCATCGCCATCAAGGAGCTCCAACCTATCCGCAGAATATAGCGCAGCGGTTATATGTCCGCTCTGATGCGAAAAGGCATAAGAGGGGCAACCCAGCGCCGCCGCTATTGACTTTGCCGCAGATACGCCCGCCAAAAAGCAAGGCATATAGGAGCCCTCCGCATCTCTCGGTCTTGCCGAATATCCCACAGCTCCAATGGCTCTCTCTGGATAGTTCTCAGCCAGAAATTTAGACATTGCGTCCATAAGCTCGGGAAGGTTCTTAGTGTGTGCAAAAAGCGCGTCACTTTGTCTTAATCCCCTCTCGCCTTCCTTTACCGAAAGCAATCGTTTGAGGTTGAGAACGACTCGCCCTTCTCCGTTACACAAAGCGACCGACGTTGTATAATTGCTGGTATCTATGCCAAGAAACAGGCAGTCCGCCTTATTCATCAGCTGCCTCGCTCTCGCATTCCTCCGCGTTGTTTTCGGAGCCTTCAAGTGCGTTTACCGCATCGGCGATAATTGCCTCGGCACCTGCGCTTTCCCAATCCTTGAATACGCCCGAAAGAACGCCGTTTACGAATTGCTTTGCTTTATCTTCTCCATATTTTACAACAAGGCTTACTGCCTGGCTTATGGAAATGTTGGGGTGTATTTCCTCATCAAAAAGCATCTCGTAAATTGCGATACGAAGTATGCTTCTGGATACTCTCGACAGTCTTTCTGCCTTCCAGCCCTTTGAATACTTACTGATCACCGCATCTATCACCCGGCACTTTGAAAGAATTCCAAAATAAGTTTTTCTGATGTACTTGTCCTCGGGTATCTCGCGTGCCTCACAGGAACGCTCGTATATTTCTCTGGGGTCGCCCTCTGCCTGAAACTCCATTTCAAACATCAAACCGAAAAGCGCCTCTCTTGCCTCTGCTCTTGATATCTTTGCCATTTTTGACCTCCGTTTTTGCATATATGCTCATTTGCGCATATTTTTAGTCATACGTAATTTATTATACATTATATCTATATAAATGTCAAGGTCGTCAACCTCAAAAATGAAAAATTATTCATAAAATACACACTTTCGTCTTGCTTTTATCAAACAGCGCCGCGATATATGTAAATATTTCTTAAAGTATATTGAAAATACCCTGTTTTTGTGCTAAAATAGATTTAATAACGATCTATTTTGAAGGTTTTTTACAATGGAAGCAATAAAAACGGTTAAATATTTTCTATTGTGCGGCGCAGCTTATTTTACCGCCTTGTGCGGAGTGATATTGGTCGTTCTTGCCATCATAACGGCTGAAAATGCCAACGTTGGCGTTGAGCCCTCCAAATTTTTGCTCGTTCTGGCACTATCTTACGTATGGGCGCTTGGCAGCACGGCAAGGCGCTGTCTTAGCTCTCAAATTGCAGGCCTGATAGTTAATGCTATCTGCTATATCGGCGGTCTTTTCGCATTTCTTATGCTGTTCGACATAAACCTTATTCCCTCGCTTATAGCGACTCTGTTTTTCGCCGTTATCTATGCCGCGGTAGTTCTATGCAAGAGCTTTGTAAACAAAAAAGGCGGCGCTCTTGCCCATGCAAAGAAAAAGGCAAGCGAAGGCACAGCAAACCAAGGAAAGCAAATACCCAAGGCAAAAAAAGACGAAAAAAAGCCCTATGAAAATATGTTTTCTTAAAGAGGAAAAATGAACATCTCCGATAAATTTATTAAAGCGCTGGGATCTGCGGTATCCATCGCGGCTTTAGTGTGTACGGTTTGCACCTCCCTTTTGTTCTCGTTTGGAGTAAGAGACGATATATACACGCCGCAAAGCACAGATATTGATACCGATAACAGCAAGGTGTTGCCGCCAACGGTTGATTACGGCGATATATATTTGGATCACATGATAATATTCTGCGATGCGGTTACTTACGGCATAGTTGATCATGACATCATAAGGGACGAGAGCTGTGTAATTACGGGTAGCGGCCTTGATATGTCGCTTGACTACAACACTGTAACTGCCGAGACCACAAAGCCCGATGAACAAGGTAAGGCACAGTCCATTATTGAGGTGCTGAAAAGCCAAAGACCGCAATACGTTCTCATTTCAATAGGACATAAAAACGGTGTTGAACATTGCAGCGAGGAAAAATTCAAGCAATATTACACCTCGCTTATTAACGAGATAAGAGCCGTTTCTCCCACAACAAAGATCATTCTCCAATCCGTTCTTCCCGTTTCGCGCGAAATATCCAAAAAAACCCCGGAGATTTCAAACGAAAAGATCGACCGAGCAAACGGCTGGATCCTGGATCTCTGCTCCACTCTTTCCCTGCGATACCTTAACACCGCAGAGGTACTGAAGGACGAGAAAGGTGATCTCCGATCGGAATATGACGGCGGCGACGGCATGCGCCTTAACGAGCAGGGCTATCTTGCAATGGTCGAATACATAAAAACTCACGGTTATAAATAAACGTTTTGCGGCTTGTCACAAGGCAAGCCGCAAAAAATATCCCCCGCGCAAGCTGCGCGGGGGAATTTTTATTTATCGCTTAAAGATTGATACTTAAGATCAGTCTTCCTTCTTCTTGAAGGAAACGAGAGCAACTGCTGCAACTGCAACTATTGCCATAGCGCCAAATCCTGCAACGGATCCGCATCCACCCTTGGGCTCCTCTACGGGCTTTTCGGTGGTCTGTTCTACCTTTTCAGTAGTAACAGGCTCAGTCGTTTCGGTTGTAGCGGGCTCTGTGGTTTCGGTTGTTGCGGGCTCGGTCGTTTCGGTTGTTGCGGGCTCGGTAGTCTCCGTAGTTTCCTCAACATGACCTGTGATCTCTGCAGTTGCGCCTGCTGCGATCTGCTTTGCGCCGTTGTAAGAGCCTATCTTACCTGTTATGGTAACGATATCGCCAATCTCAACGTTGGTTGCAAGTCTGTAGATGTAAAGGGTGTTGCCTTTTTCATCCTCGATAGTTACGGTAATGTTGTTGTACTGATCGCTCCAAGGAGTGTTGATCTCCTTAACGGTACCCTTAACAATAACCTTGGTGCCATCCTCAAGAGTAACTGCCTCATCAAGACCAACCTCTACGGGATCAGGTTCAGTTTCTTCAGTGGTTTCAGGCTCGGTCGTTTCTGTAGTTTCAGGCTCGGTCGTTTCAGTAGTCGCGGGCTCAGTGGTTTCAGTTGTTGCGGGCTCGGTCGTTTCAGTTGTTGCGGGCTCTGTTACCTCAGTGGTCTCAGGTGCTTCGGTGGTCTCGGGCTCTGTTACCTCGGTGGTCTCAGGTGCCTCGGT
>JAFQLG010000056.1 GCA_017414605.1 Clostridia bacterium | reverse complement strand
TCGACCTTATCGACGAGGCGGCGGCGCGATTGCGCCTGCGCCTGTTTGCAAGTCCGCCCGAGCATCGCGAGCTTGAGCGCCGCCTGCGCGAGCTTGAGGCGCAAAAGGAGGAGGCGATAAAGAGCCAAAGCTTTGAGCTTGCCGCCGCCACGCGCGACAAGGAGAGCGAGCTTCGCCGCAGATACGAGGAGCAGAAAAGCAAATGGAACAGGCGATTGGAGAAAAGCCGCCTTACCCTCTCGGCAAGCGACGTTGCCGAGGTGGTCACACAGTGGACCAAGATACCCTTAAGCCTCATGGAGCAGGACGAGAACGAGCGCCTTATCGGGCTGGAAGCCGCGCTATCCCAGCGCATAATCGGTCAGGAGGACGCCATAAGCTCGCTTTGCTCTGCCATTCGCCGCGGCAGAACGGGACTTGGCGACCCAAACCGCCCCATTGGCTCATTCATTTTCGCGGGCGACACGGGCGTTGGAAAAACGGAGCTTTGTATAGCTCTTTCAGAGGCGCTTTTCGGCAGCCGCGATGCGCTTATCCGCCTCGATATGTCTGAATATATGGAGCGCCACAGCATATCAAAGCTCATAGGCTCGCCGCCCGGCTACGTTGGCTTTGACAGCGGCTCCAGACTTTGCGAAAGAGTGCGCAGAAACCCTTATTCCATCGTGCTTTTCGATGAAATTGAAAAGGCTCACCCCGACGTTTTCAATATCCTTTTGCAGATACTTGAGGACGGCACGCTGACAAGCTCGGACGGCAAAAAGGTCAATTTCGCAAACACCGTTATAATACTGACCACAAATTTAGGCTCTAAAATGCACGGAGAGGTTGCAAAAGTGGGATTTTCCTCCTCGCCGCGCGGCGAGGACGGCGGCGCGCGCCGAGCGCGCGCTATCGACGAGATACGCCGCACCTTTCGCCCCGAGTTTTTGAGCCGCATTGACGAAATTATAGTCTTTGATCCGCTTACAAAGGAGCAGCTCATAGCCATAACCCGACTCTTGCTCTCTTCCCTTGTGGACAGAATTGAGGGCACGGGCGTTTTCATTGAGCTTGACAGCGGCGTTGCCGAGGCCATAGCCTCTGCCGCCGCCGCGCAGGGTAACGGCGCGCGCGACCTGCGCCGCCACATGACCCGAATGGTTGAAAATCCTTATGCCGAATCACTTTTGCGCCGCGAATTCTCATCGGGCGACCTGGTTTTAGTTCGCGCCGAGGGTGGCAGAATAATTTTCGAGCGGCGCGGCTGCGGGGACGAGCGCAAAAGTCTGGGACGGGGCGGCACAAGCGGCAAATAAAAGTAGCGCGCGCTATTGCAAAAGGATAGCTTTTGTGTTATAATAAAATAAGGGCGGACGTAAGTCGTCCGCCACATTCTTTTTGCGAGGTTTCGCTGTATGCTTTATTTCCAAAGTGACTACGTTATGGGCGCTCACCCCGATATACTCTCAAGGCTTGCAAGCACAAATTTTGAGGCTACCGCAGGCTATGGGCAGGACCAATTTTCCGACAGCGCAAAGCACAAAATAAAAGAGGCTTGCGCCTGCCCCGAGGCAGACGTCTGGTTTTTGGTTGGCGGCACGCAGACAAACGCCATAGTCATCTCAACGATGCTGCAAAGATACGAGAGCGTTATCGCCGCGCAAACGGGTCACATCGCCGCGCACGAGGCGGGTGCCGTTGAATACACGGGGCACAAGATAATCTCCCTGCCCCATCACCAAGGAAAGCTGGATGCCGACGAGGTGGACACCTACGTTACCACGTTTTTTGCCGACGCCAACCACGAGCATATGGCGCCGCCCGCCATGGTCTACATCTCGCACCCCACCGAATACGGCACGCTTTACTCAAAGGACGAGCTTTGTCATCTCGCCGCGGTCTGCAAAAAGCACGGTATGGCGCTATTTATGGACGGCGCGCGCCTCGGTTACGGTCTTATGAGCCGCCAAAGCGACCTCACGCTGCCCGATATCGCGCGTCTTTGTGACGTTTTCTACATCGGCGGCACAAAGGTCGGTGCGCTTTGCGGCGAGGCGGTGGTATTTACCAAAAACAACACGCCAAAGCACTTTTTGACTCAGATAAAGCAGCAGGGCGCGCTTATCGCCAAGGGCAGACTCTTGGGCGTTCAGTTTGACGCGCTCTTTACCGATAACCTCTATTTCAAGATCAGCAAAAATGCCATAGACAAAGCGGAAAGACTTAAAGAAATGCTTATTTCAAAAGGCTATCGGCTGTTTATGGATTCGCCCACAAATCAGCAGTTCGTAATTATGGAAAACTCCAGGCTTGCAAGACTTTCGCAAGAGGTTTCGCTTGGATTTTGGGAAAAATACGACGAAAATCACACAGTCGTCCGCTTTGCGACCAGCTGGGCGACCACAAGCCGCGAGCTTGACGAGCTTGAAGCTTTGCTTTGACATTAAAAGGCGCGAAGGCGCAAAGGAGAACATTTTGGATAACAAAAATAACGCCATTGCGGTTTTTGACTCGGGTGTGGGCGGCATAAGTGTCCTGCGCGAGCTTATTGCAATGATGCCAAACGAAAACTACATATATTTCGGCGACTCCAAAAACGCGCCTTACGGTTCAAGAACG
Source organism: Clostridia bacterium (assembly GCA_017414605.1). Next base: position 489 of record JAFQLG010000056.1, on the reverse strand, counting down.
CGTAAAGAGGTGTTGGAGCTTACCAAAAGCGCTCTTGAAATGCTCAAAGATCGCGGCATTAAGGCGTTTGTGGTGGCATGCAACACGGCAACCAGCGCGGCGGTGCGCATTTTGCGCGAGCAAAATTCCGACCTTGTCATAGTTGGGATAGAGCCTGCCATAAAGCCGCCTGCCATTGAGCTTGACCATCCGCGCGTGCTTGTTATGGCAACGCCGCTGACCTTGAAAGAGGAGAAATTCAACCGCCTGGTAGAACGCTACGCTGACCGCGAGACCGTTATTCCCTTGCCCTGCCACCGACTTGCCGAGCTTATTGAGGGCGGTGAGCTTGACGGAGATGAGATCGACTCATACATAGCCGAGCTTCTCGCTCCCCACAAAGACGCAGGTATAGACGCGATAGAGCTTGGTTGCACCCACTATCCGCACATCAAGGACGTTATCGCGCGTCATCTTCCCCCCTCCGTCAAAATTTACGACGGCGGGATC